>NZ_LUGJ01000065.1:0-41683 GCF_001682955.1 Megasphaera sp. DISK 18 | reverse complement strand
CAACATTTGACAAAGAGCCATTTTTTATATATCAATACCGCATTGTCAGTTGTCTCCTGATTCGGAGTTTCCGTTCTTTTTCGGTTTGATATTGAGGAGTGTCTTGACGGCTTGCTGTTTTTCCGGTGGCAAGGCGTGAAGGGCCCGGATGACGAGACAGTCTTCGTCCGTAATGGGCGCACAGTAGTCGCAGTTGCTGCGGGTGTCATCGCTCTTTTGGCAGTACATGCCGGGGCGGCCGACAAGGACACAGATGGGAATTTGGAAAAAACCAGCCATTTTCAGCAATACTGAAATATCTGGTGAATAAAGACCTGTTTCCCAAGAGTAGACGGCTTGCTTTGACATACCGAAGAGGTCGCCGAAAGCCGTCTGGGTTAAGCCGTTTTTCTTGCGATAGTACTTAATTTCTTGTCCTAGAGTCATTCATATCCACTCTTTCTGTATACTATACAGTATGCTGTAATATACACTTTTCATTATAAGATGTAAAACAAAATGTGTCAATGGCGGCATCTGCGATACAGAATAAAAAAAATCGGGATATTAGGAATGGCTGAAGAAGGTCGTAATGAGGTCGGTCAGGGCCTGTTGGTCGGCGGCGCCCATCAATTCACGGCATGAATGCATGGCCGTAATGGGAATGCCGATGTCCATGGTCCGGATGGGGAGGTTGGCCGATAAGAGGGAGCCCAAGGTCGAGCCGCCGGGAAGGTCGGAGCGGTTCATGAAGATCTGATAGGGGATGTCGGCCCGGCGGCATAAGCCTTTCAGGACAGCGACGGCTTCGGCGTCTCCGGCATAGGACTGGCTGGCGGCAATCTTGAGGGCTACGCCGCGGCCCATTTGGGGCTGGTTGGTGATATCGCATTTTTCCGGTACGTTGGGATGGATGGCATGGGCGACGTCGACGGACAGCATGAAGCCTTTTGAAAGGTCGGCCGACAGGTCGTCGTCGGTGAGCGCGAAGGCGTGATAGATGCGGGAGAGGAGCCGGGAGAGGATGACGGAATCGGCGCCTTGTTTCGTATGGCTGCCCACTTCTTCGTTGTCAAAGAGGGCGACGACGTTCAAACCGTCGGCGTCGGCGGCGTTTACCAGGCCCGATAGGGAGGCCAGGACCGACGTCAGGTTGTCCAATCGGGGCGACGAGACGAATTCATCGTGCCAGCCGAGGCGGCAGCCCGGTTCTGTCGGATAGACCGTCAGTTCGTACGACAGGATCGCTTCGGGCAGGCAGCGGCACGTTTCTGACAAGAAGTCGAGGAAGAAGTGCTGCGTTACCTCTTTTTCGTCGAGGCCCATGACCGGCAGGAGGTCCTTTTGGGGATTGAGCTCGATGCCCTGATTGGCCTTGCGGTTCATGTGGATGGCCAGGCGGGGAATGGTCAGGACCGGCCTTTTGAGGTCGATGAGGCGCAGGTTGGGCCGGAAAGGGTCCTCCGTTTCGATGGCGACGGCACCGGCCAGGGACAGGGGGCGGTCGAGCCACGATTCGCGCAGGAGGCCGCCGTACGTTTCGGCGTTGACTTTAAGATAGCCCTTTTCGCGGATTTCCGGACGCTGCTTGATGCGCAGGCAGGGAAAATCAGTGTGGGCCGCACTGAGGCGCAGGTGGCGGCGGATGTTGCGGCCGGTCCGGAAGGCGATGAGGCCCGATCCGTAGACGGGAACGTAGTAGGCGCCGTCGGCTTCGAGCTGCCAGGGTGCGGCGTCCGGCATAAGGGCCGTAAAACCGGCCTTGTCGAGAAGGTCCCGCGAAGCGGCGGCCGTGTGGTACGGCGACAGGCTTTGGGCGATGAAGGTGAGTAAGGTATCGATAGAGTCATGGGACATGACGATCATCCTTTCTTGGGGATAAATTTTGTGATCCTGTTATTATATCATAGGTCGGCCACTTGCGCTTCCGGAAGGGAGTGCTTGGGCGGCGGGAAATCACAGCGGCAGCCGGCTTTTTGTTTTCTCAAGCCCTCATGGTATAATAGAGAAAAATTAATTTTCATGAAGGGGATCTTATGGATTTACGCGTCATTTCTCGATTTTTAGGAAAAATAGCCTTGGCCCAGGGCGGCGTCCTGTTTTTGCCCCTGGCCATGGCGGTCATCATGGGGGAATCGAGCTGGCTGCCTTTTGTGGGCAGCATCATTCTCTGCGGACTCGTCGGCTGGGCCTGCCTGAACTACGGCCGCGTGCGGACGCAGAAACTGACCATGCGCGAAGGCATTGCCATTACGGGAATCGGCTGGATGCTGGCTACGTTTTTGGGTATGCTTCCGTACTGCCTCGGCGGCTACCTGTCGTATTTCGACGGCCTCTTTGAAAGCGTGTCCGGCTTTACCGGGACCGGGGCGACGGTCATTACGGACCTTGAAATCCTGCCCCAGAGCCTGCTTCTGTGGCGCAGCATGACCCACTGGCTCGGCGGCCTCGGTATCATCGTCATCTTCATCGCCCTCTTGCCCGAAGCCGGTCAGTCGGCGGTCTTTTACATGTACAACGCCGAATCGACGGGTCCTACGAGAGAGCGCGTCCTGCCCAGGCTGCACGACATGACCAAGGTCCTCTTTCGCATCTACATGGCCTTTACGGCGACGGCCTTCGTCATCTTCTTCCTCTGCGGCATGGACTTTCTCGGCGCCGTCAACCACGCCTTGTCGACGGTCTCGGCCGGCGGCTTTTCGACGTATAATGCCAGTGCGGCCCACTTTGAAAGCCCGGCCGTCGAAGGCTGGATGACCTTTTTCATGATCCTCACCGGCGGTAACTACGCCTTGTATTACCGGGCCTGGCAAAAAGGGTGGAGCGTCCTTTGGGACAATATGGAATTTCGGGTCTATCTCTTGATCGTAGCGGCGGCGACGATTCTCATCGGCCTCAACCTCATGAGTGCCTTCGGCATCGGCCCTTCGACGGCCCTTCGCTACTCGTCCTTCCAGGCGGCATCTATCGCTACGACGGGCTTCGTCTCGGCCGATTTCGACCGCTGGCCGACTTTTTCTAAGGGCATTTTGCTGATGTTCATGATTTCCGGCGGCTGTGCCGGCTCGACGGCGGCCGGCCTTAAGGTGTCGCGCGTCGTCATCATGGCCCAGTACATTTGGCATGCGGCGAAAACGAAGCTCCATCCCAATCAGGTCCTGGGCATGACCATCAACGGCCACCGCATCGGCGACGATACGGTCGTCCGCGTGGCTCAGTTCTGCTTCCTCTACGTCATGTTCATCGCCCTCTGGGCCCTGCTCCTGACCTTTGACGGTATCGACGTCTTCGACGCCATCGGCATCAGCGTCTCGACCATGGGCTGCATCGGCCCGGCCTTCGGCATCACCGGGGCGACGTCGACCTATGCCGAACTGTCCCTCTTTTCAAAGTCCATCCTCTGCCTGTCCATGCTCTTAGGGCGCCTTGAAATGTTCACCCTCTTGGTCATGCTCCAGAAGAATTTCTGGAAGTCGAAGGGCAGCTGGTAATATAAATCTTTCGTGAAACAGGGGATTTTCGGTTAAAAATCGATTAAACTTTCCCTCCGTCTCGTCCTCATAAGGCAAACTGTAGGTATAGCTTACCATCGAGGAGGGACGAACCATGAAGAAAATCGTCATTTTTGGCGCCTTAGCCGCTTTTTTGGCTGTGAGTCAATTCAGTGAACATCTCTTTCCGGTCGTGGCCGAACCGGTGCCGGTCGTCGAAGAGGTCTTGCCCGACAAGGCCTTTATCTACGTCACCGGTGCCGTACATAGGCCGGGACTTTATGCCCTCGATGGGGAACAGACCGTCGGCGAAGCCCTAGAGACGGCAGGGGGGATGGCGGCCTATGCCGATACGGCAGCTGTGAACCTGGCTGCTAGGGCGGCGGACGGCATGCATGTCCACATCCCTTATGACTGGAACGGCGTACCGCCGGCACCGATCGACGAGGGCAAGGTGTCTTTAAATCAGGCTGATGCCGAAAAGCTCATGACCCTGCCCGGTATCGGACCTTCCATGGCCGACAATATCATCGCTTACCGTCGGGAGCACGGCGCCTTTACCAGCATCGACGAATTGCAGAAGGTCAAGGGAATCGGACCGGCTAAATTCCAAAAATTAAAGGATCAGGTCGGCTTATGACCCTTCCGGCCCTGCGGCTGATTTGGCTCAGCCTCTCTTTGGTGCTGGCCCTGAGTGCCGGCATTGCTGCTGCCGACCGCCTTTCGCTGCCCCTTCCTTGGTGGGGGGCCTTTTTTCTTTTAGCCCTCTTGGGAATGGGACTGGGCGCCCGGCATGGGCGAAAGGCCTTTTTCTTCTTCCTGATCCCCGTCTTTTTTTGCCTCGGTGCCGGCCGGCTTCAACTGGCTTCCGACAGCTACGACGCCTTGCCCCATCAGGCCGCCGGAGCTAACCTCGTCGCCATAGGGACGGTCTCTGAAAAAAGAGGCACCTTTACGAGCGAAGCGGGACCGATGGGGCGCTACGTCCTGGACGTTGCCTCCTATGCCTACGGCGATGAGCCTCGGGTATACCCCGGTGCCGGCAAGGCCTATGTGACCGTCCCCGACGGGCCGGCTGTCGGAGAAACCCTTCAGATCACCGGTCAGAGCCGGCCACTGACGTATTATAAAAACGACGGCATGTACGATGCCCGCCGCCGCGATCGGGAAAAGAACGTGTGGCTGCGCCTTTTTGCCAAAGAGGGAAGAGACGTCCGACGCCTGTCAGAACCGACGGGCATACGGGCTTTTTTGCAGGACTTGCGAAAGGCCTTAACCCGGCGATATGATGCCGTCCTCGGGGCGGATTATGGGCCGGTCTTGTCGAGCCTCCTCTTTGGCGGCCACTACGATGAACTGCCGCCGGGACTTATCGAGTCCTTCAGCACGACAGGTCTCATTCATATCCTCTCCGTGTCCGGCTCGCACGTGGCCCTGCTCTTAGCCGTCCTGCAGATCATCGGCCGGGCTTTCGGCCTTCGGGGGACACCGCTCTTTCTCTTATCGGCAGCCTTTCTCCTCCTTTACAGCGCCTTGGCTGATTTTACGTCGCCTGTCGTCCGGGCGTCCATCATGGGATCCCTCAGTGCCTTCAGCCTGACGGCACGCCGGGACTATACGGCAGGCCACGCCCTGGCTCTGGCCGTTGCGGCCATGCTGCTGTACAGCCCCTATCTCTTCTTCGATTTGAGTTTTCGCCTGTCGTGCAGTGCGTCGGCGGGCATCGTGCTGTTCTATAAACGGATTGCGACCGGCCTTTCGTTTTTGCCGGAATTTTTGCGAAACTGCCTGTCCGTGTCCCTGGCCGCTCAGGTCCTCGTCGTGCCCATCCTCTTTTCGGCCTTCTTTTCCTTTCCCGTCTATTCGCTCTTGGCCAACGCCGTCGTGGCGCCGGTCCTCGATGGGGTCATGGTCCTCGGTCTGGGCGCTTCCGTCCTGTCCTTAGTGTATGGCCCCGGGGCCGACTTGATCCTCTGGGGATTGAAGCCCTTTCTGGCCCTGGCACTCAAGGGCAATGCCTTTATCGCCGCCCTTCCGGGGAGCCGCCTGTGGGCCGGACAGCCGTCGCTTTGGGCCTGGATGGCCTGGTATCTTTTGGTGGCCGTCATCTTTTTTAAGCCCCTTCGAAAGACGTTGTTCCTGCCACTCCTTATCTCGTTGGTCATAAGCTTCATGGTGCGGCCGTCCGGGCCGGGCGTGCTGATTTTCGATGCCGGCCGCGATCAGGCGACGGCCATTATTTATGAAGATAGATCGGCCGATTTATGGTATAATAAATCGAGATTCTCCCATCCCGACCAGGCGGCTGTCGTCGTCATCCCGGCCCTTCGGGCCAACGGCATCTTCACCCTTCGCCGGTGCGTCGTCGAAGGGGAGGAAAGGGCTTACACAGAAGCCTTGTTTCAAAAAGAATTCACCTTCCTAAAAGGCCCGGGGACAGGGGATATTCCCTATGGCGGTGCACGAGCCGTGCCCAAGTCCTTTTCCGACGAGGCCCTCCTTTGGGAGTTCCGATCTCTTGACGGTTGGGACGGAAAGGCCTTTCCGGCCTCGGCCATGGCCACCGTCGTCTATGAAGGACGCCGCGGGGACGGAGCCTTTTCCGAGTGGAGCGAGGCGGCCGACAGTTTCGGCGTTCCTGCCTACCTTCCGTCTCGGGACGGACAACTGCGCCTGGCCCGTCGGCGTGGAAGGTGGCACCTGTCTACTTTTGTTGAGGAACATCTATGAATAATGCTAAAAATATAATGATCATCTACGGGTCCGAAGCCTACCTCATGGAAGAGGGGCGGAGACAGTTTTTTGAAGCGGCTCGGAAACGGTCCGGCGGCGACGCTGAAGTGCAGACCTTTCAAAAAGATGCGGCGGCGGCGACGGTCGTCGAATCCTTTCAGGGGACGAGCCTCTTTAGCAGCGGCATGATCACCGTCTGGTACGACTGTCCCTTTCTGCCCTTAAAACGGGGCGGCCGGTCGCGGAGCAAAGTGAGCAAAGAAGAACAGTGGTTCCTCGACGAAGCGGGACGCCTCGACGACGGCAACAGCCTCTTGTTTTACAGCAAGGGCAACGTCGATACGGGAAGCGCTTTCTTTAAGGCCTTGAAGCCCATGGCCCGGGTCGTCGCTGCCGAAGCCGTGAGCGAAAAAAATGTCATGCCTTACGTGACGGCGTATCTGAAGGAACAGGGCAAGAGCCTCAGCCGCGACGGCGTCGTCTTTTTGCAGGACCTGTTCCAGACCTGGGGCAGCATTTCTCTGCTCTACGTCTTTTCCGAACTCGATAAATTGTGCATCACCCTGCCCGCTGGGAAACAGAGCATCGGACCGGACGACTTGGCCGATCTCTTTGCCGGCACCATGGAAAAGAACCTCTTCACCTTCATGGATGCCTTCCTCCGCCGCAATGGGGAAAAGACACTGCCCTTTGTTGAAGGGCTGTTCAGCAAGCAAGATGCCTTTTTGAAGAACACGGGATACATGCTGTCGCGACTGCGGCTCCTCTTGTCGTATAAAGAACTGTTGAAGGCCCATGCCGGAAAGACCCAGCGTGAACAGGTCCTGACGGCGATCAATAAGGGGCGAAGTGCGAAATATGTCATATATCACTTGCAAAAAGTCGCATCTTATTGGACAATAGAAGAGTTAGAACGTTGTATTTGCAATATTTTTACCTTACAGCTCCATATCCGCAGCGGGAAGGCGTCGCCGGCCGATATGGGAGCCCTTATTTGTCTTTATTGTAGTCTGAAAAGGTAGGTTAGAGCGTGACGGAAGCAGAAAAGGAACGAAAAGAGAGAATGAAGGAATACCGCCGCCGGTATCGTGAAAAACATGGGCTGCCGGCTCCGAAGTCTCGGTCATGGAAAAAAATAGGCGGTGTCGTCGCAGCCCTGTGCATCTTGGGCTTCGGCGGATTCTTTGCCGCCCAGACGAGGGCCGAACAGATGGTGACCCTCGACGGTCATTCAGTCCAGGGCATGACCGATGAAGATATTGCCAATTACCTCGACATCCATGCCAAAGATATCGAAGGGCGCAAGCTCCATCTGGCAGCGGACGGCGTCGATACGACGCTGAACCTCGATGACCTCGGGGCCAAGCTCGACCGCCAGTACATCGACGATGAACTCCACCTCATCGGACGGCAGGGCATGCCTTGGGAGCGCGTGGCTGACGTGGCGACGACCTTGATGTATGGCAAGGACATCCCCTTGGCCATTGCCGTCGATGAAGAAAAACTCGACAAGGCCCTGAGCGATCTCCACGACAAACACGACAAGGATCCGGAAAATGCCTTTGCCTATGTCAAGGAAGACAATAAGACCGTCGCCGTCGAACCGGAAAAAGACCGCATCGTCATCAATACGGCAGGCCTCAAGGATTCCATTGCCGACAGCCTGCATAAGGGCCAGACCGGCGATATCGACGTCCCCGTTGACAGTCGGCAGCAGGCCGATATCAAGAGCGATGACTTAAAGGACATCGATACGGTCCTGTCTTATTACACGACCCATTTCGACAACAGCAATCCGGATCGCAATACGAATATCAAATTGGCCCAGGAACGGCTGAATCATGCCTTCGTCGCCAGCCAACAGGACTTTTCATTCAATAAATACGTCGGCACGCGAACGGCCGATAAGGGCTACAAACAGGCCCCGTCCTATTTTGAAAACAGACTGGAACAATCCGTCGGCGGCGGCGTCTGCCAGGTCAGCACGACCTTGTTCAACGCAGCTCTTCGGGCGGGCCTCTTCATCGCCAGCCGGGAACCGCATTTCGCCCCGGCAGCCTACGTACCGGTCGGTATGGATGCTACCGTTGCCGATGACGGCCTTGATTTTGCCTTTACCAACCCCTTCCAGCACCCCGTCGCCGTCTATACCGTCGTCGGGGCCAACACGGTGACGACGTATATCTTAGGCAACCACGCCGATACCAGCACGGTCACCTTTGAAACGACCCATCTCCAGAATTTACCGCACAAGATCATAAAGAAGCACGATGACAGCGTCACTGACGACACGCTGAAGCAGTTTGGTTACGACGGCCACGACATCACCATCCGCCGGACCGTGACCTACAGCGACGGCGACCGTCATATCGACCTCATCACGTCGCATTACGATCCCAATGACGCCATCGTTTTGACGCCTGACGGAGACAGTGAAGAAGTCGTCAGCACGGCCGATCTCGAACCCCAGGACCCGCTCCTCAACGCGCCCCACGACATGATGGAATTCAACGTCCCGGCAGCAGCTCCAGCCGGCGATGACGAAGACGCTTACGATGAAGAGGACTATTCGGACGAAGAGTAGCCTGCTATCGTGCCTGAAAGAAAGGATAATCGATGAAAGTTTGGCATATTGTTCCTAAAAATGATATATTGATTCCCGTCGACGGCGGTCAGACCGTCGCCGTCGCCTCCATTGCAGCTGACCTGGAAAGCCATTGGTGGAAGGTCAAGACCGAGTCGGCCTATGCGCCGGGCGATATGGACCTCCTCCGCGACCGGGTCTGCCGGAAACTGGGTCTCGACGGCAACGTGTCCGTCGAACACCAGGTGACGTCTGTCTTCCACGGCGGCGACATGCCCCTTTCCATCCCGGAAAACGATCCCCTGCGGCAGATTGCCGACATTTCGACGGATGACCTCGAGGGCTACGGCATTCCTCACGAAGATTCGTACGAATCCCTCTACGACGTCGACGAAGAATTATATCAGGATGAAGACTATAAAAAAGCCTGCCAGTGCGCTTCCGTCTCGTCGTGCAGCGTCAGCAAGGGCGAGAAGGGGAATGGCGGCACTAAGACCGGCGGCGACAGCCGGGTCTGGATGGGCCGGGCTTTTGGCGGCCAGCCGGTCCCCATCAACGACGTCCTCGGCGAAGAGCAGAACGACGTCGTCCTTCAGGGCAAGGTCGTCAAAGTCGAGTTCCGGGAATTGAAGTCCAAGCGCATCCTCTTGACCTTCCAGATGGCCGACAGCACCAACGGCATTTCGGCCAAAAAGTTCCTCGACGTCAGCAACCAGGGCGGCAGCGGCAAATTCCGCCGCAAGAATACCCTGACGCCGGAAGAATACGACTGCCTCAAGACAAAACTGCAGCCCGGCGCCTACGTCCGCATCCACGGCAATATCCAATACGACAACTACCAGAACGACTACGTCTTCATGGCCTATGACATGATGGAAGCCGACGGCGGAACCGTCGAACGGGAAGACCATAACCCGACGCCCCGTGTCGAACTCCATCTCCATACGGTCATGAGCGATATGGACGCCCTGATCACGGTCAAACAGCTCATTAAGACCGTCAAGAAATGGCATCATCCGGCCATTGCCGTCACCGACCACGGCGTCGTCCAGTCCTTCCCGCTCCTGCAGGAAATTTCGACGGATAAGAGCAACGGCGTCAAGGTCATCTACGGCATGGAAGGCTACCTCTTCGATGACAAAATCGACCAGTCGTACCACATCATCATCCTGGCCAAGAACCAGACGGGCATCCGCAACCTGTACAAATTAGTCAGCATTTCTCACCTGAAATACATCTACCGCGGCCGTCCGCGCATTCCCCGGGCCGTCCTCGACGAATACCGCGAAGGCCTCGTCCTGGGCTCGGCTTGTGAAGCGGGCGAACTGGTCCGCTCCATGGTCCAGAAGCGGCTTCCTTACGAAGAATTAAAGAAGATCGCCGATTACTACGATTACCTGGAAATCCAGCCCCTGACCAACAACGGCTTCTTAGTCCGCGAAGGCTATGTGGCCGATGAAGAAGGGCTGCGCGACATCAACCGGACGATCTTAAAAATCGGTGACGAATTAGGGAAACTGACCGTCGCCACCTGCGATGCCCACTTCATGAATCCCGAAGACAAGATCTACCGGGAAATCCTCATGACCGGCAAGGGCTTCAAAGATGCCGAATTCCAGCCCGACCTCTACCTGCGTACGACGGACGAAATGCTGGAAGAATTTTCCTACCTCGGCGAAGACCGGGCCAGAGAAGTGGTCATTACCAACCCCAATAAGATCAACGACATGATCGACGACTGCCGGCCGATCCCGAAGGAAACGCTGTACTTCCCGCAGATCGCAGGCTCGTCGGAAGCCTTGAAACACATGTGTTACGAAAAGGCCCATGAAATCTACGGCACGCCTTTGCCGAAGATCGTCGAAGACCGGCTCGAAGAAGAATTTACATCCATCCTGGGCCACGGCTTCGGCGTCCTCTATTACATCGCCCATAAACTGGTAAAACACTCCAACGACGACGGCTACCTCGTAGGTTCCCGAGGCTCTGTCGGCTCGTCCTTCGTAGCCACCATGTCCGGCATTACCGAAGTCAACCCACTTCCTCCGCATTACGTCTGCCCCAAGTGCCATTGGAGCCACTTCTACACGAAGGGCGAATACGGCGGCGGCTTCGACCTGCCCGATAAGACCTGCCCCGAATGCGGCGAACCGCTCTTAAAGAACGGTCACAACATTCCGTTTGCCATCTTCCTCGGTTTCGACGGCGACAAGGTCCCCGATATCGACCTCAATTTCTCCGGCGAATACCATCCCAAGGCTCATAAATATACGGAAGAACTCTTCGGGAAAGACAACGTCTTCCGCGCCGGTACCATCGGTGCCGTCAAGGATAAGACGGCCTACGGCTACGTCATGAAATGGGCCGAGAAGAAGGGCATCCACGTCAACGAAGCCTACATCAACAGCCTCGTGTCGGGCTGCACGGGCATCAAGAATACGACGGGCCAGCATCCGGGCGGCGTCATGGTTATCCCCCGCGATATGGACGTCCATCACTTTACCCCCGTCCAGTACCCGGCCAATAAGAAAGAAAGCGGCATCATTACGACCCACTTCGATTACCATTCCATCGAAGGCCGTCTGGTCAAGCTCGACATCCTCGGCCACGATGATCCGACGGTCATCCGCATGTTAGAAGACATGACCCATATCAAGGCCACGACCATTCCCTTCGACGACCCGGCCACGATGAGCCTCTTCAGCTCGACCAAGGCTCTCGGCGTAACGCCGGAAGAACTGGGTTCCAAAGTCGGAAGCCTGGGAATCCCGGAATTCGGGACCAACTTCGTCCGCCAGATGCTGGTCGATACCAAGCCCAAGACCTTCTCGGAACTGGTCCGTATTTCCGGTTTCTCCCACGGTACCGACGTCTGGCTGAACAACGCCCAGGACCTCATCACGTCGGGGACGGTCCCCCTGAAGGAAGCCGTCTCGACCCGTGACGACATCATGAACTATCTCATCGAACACGGCATCAAACCCAAGACCAGTTTCAAGGTCATGGAAAACGTCCGTAAGGGCAAGGGCATCGATAAGCCCAACAAATTGGGCCAAAAGACGACAGACTACGAAGGCGAACTAAAAGAAGGGCACATTCCTCAGTGGTTCATCGAATCGTGCCAGAAAATCGGCTACCTCTTCCCGAGGGCCCACGCCGTAGCCTACGTCATGATGGCCTTCCGCATCGCCTGGTATAAGATCAACCAGCCCCTGGCCTACTACTGCGCTTACTTCACCATCCGGGCCAAGGCCTTCAAACTGTCGGCCATGATCCACGGCCTCGAAGGGCAGGAACGGGCCATGAAGGAAATCGCCGCCAAGGGCAAGAGTGCCTCCAAGATCGAACAGGACCTCTATTCGGCCCTGGAACTGGCCAAGGAAATGAGCCTTCGCGGATTCTCCTTCCTGAACGTCGACATCAACCGCTCGGCAGCGACGAAATTCACCATCTGCGACGGCAAGATCCTGCCGCCCTTTACGGCCATCGACGGTTTGGGCGAAAGTGTGGCCGAACAGATCGTGGCCGAACGGGCCATCGCTCCCTTCAGTTCCAAAGCCGACCTTAAGATCCGCGGCAAGGTTTCCCAGTCCCTCATCGACACCATGAGTGCAGACGGCTGCTTAGGCGACCTTCCGGAAGACGAACAGATCGACCTCTTTGCCATGTAAAAGACTATACAGGAGTCAGAGCCTCTCCCTTCGGAGGGGCTTTTTCTCTCGACAGATTGCCGTTATTGCCGTATAATAATTCTTGTATTTAGCCGACTAAAGGAACGGCCTCAGCAAGACAAAATCTGAAAGGGAAGGAAGGGATATATCGTGGCAGTGAATGAAAAACTACGGGATCACCTGCACGACCAACTGTTTCGGGCCATACTGGAACTCAAGAGCGTCGATGAATGCTATGAATTTTTCGAAGACATCTGCACCATTCAGGAAATGAAAGCCATTTCAGCCCGGCTCGAAGTGGCCCGCATGCTCAAAGCCGGCGACATTTACGAAGATATCGTCCAAAAGACCGGCGCCAGCACGGCGACCATCAGCCGTATCAAGCGCTGTCTCGTATATGGCAGCGGCGGGTACGAAAAGATCCTCAGCCGCATGGCCGAGAAAGAACCAGATTTTTTAAAATTATCCAAGTAGGAGGACAGCCGATTTCATGAAGGCCAAGATTGACGTCACCATCTTCAAGAACGGTGATATGGATATACTGCAGGCTTCGATCTATGAAGAACTGTGGAAGGATTACTGTACATTTAAACAACGGGCTGTCATGCAGCAAGAAAAGGAAACGAAGAAAGGCATCTTTTTATCCCGCCGGTACTATCGGGCGGCATTGTTGTCGTTATTTACTTTTTTTGAAGGCGTTATCAACAACTGGATCAAGACCATCATCCAGGACCGACCGGAATTTTCCGGCGCAGCGGATCAGCAGACGCTGAAAAAATGCGACGCCGTCATCGAATACTGTTTCTTCTGTTCGTATACCAAGCATACCGGTACCTTTACCTCGCTTTACGGCTACATCAACCGCTATGAACAGCACGATTTGGCCCTCATTGAACACATCGACGGACAGACCCTCGACGCCATCGAAACGGCGATGGATGAGTATTTCTGTTACGTCGAAGCCCTGACCGGCCTCAAGCGCCTGCCCAAGCCCAACCAGTCGACGACGGGCCTGGTCGGACGCATCGGCGGCCTGGTCAAGGACTGCCACGGCTGATAAGAAAGGATTGTGGTCTCAATGAGTGATAAGTATTATATCGGATTCGACGCCGGTACACAGAGCGTCAAAGTAGCCGTTTACGACGATGAACAGCACTGCCTGGCCATGGATACGGCCAAGACCCATCTGACATATCCTAAGCCCGGCTGGGTCCAGATGGATGTCGATGAATATTACCGCCTCATCAAACAGTGCATGGCCTCGTGCAGCCGCCAGATGGAAGAAAAGGGCTGGGACGTCAGCAAAGTCCGGGCCATCATGGGCGACGGCATCATCTGCGGCATCGCCGGCATCGACGAATACGGCAAGGCCATTACGCCGTACGTCAACTACCTCGACAGCCGCACCCGCGACGACGTCGAAGCCCTGAAAGCAAAGAAGCTCGACATTTGGGGACGGGAAACGGGCAACGCCGAACCGAACATGATGTTCCCGGCCATGTTCGCCCGCTGGTTCATGAAAAACATCCCGGCCTGGAAGGAAAAGGGCGTCAAATTCGTCCACAACTGCCCCTACGTCTTAATGCACCTGGCAGGCCTTACGGCCAAGGACGCCTTCATCGACTGGGGCACCATGTCCGGCTGGGGCCTCGGTTACGACGTCGTCAAAAAAGAATGGTCCAAGGAACAACTCGACATCCTGGGCATTCCCGAATCGGCCATGCCGCGCATCGTAAAGCCCTGGGACATCATCGGTCATCTCTGTGAAGAAGACGCCATGGAAACGGGCTTTCCCGCAGGCATTCCCATCTGCGCCGGTGCCGGCGATACGATGGAATCCATGATGGGCAGCGGCATCTTGGAAGCGGGCAACGCCGTCGACGTCGCCGGGACCTGCGCCATGTTCTGCGCCGCAACGGACGGCATCATGCCGGAACTGTCGGTCCCCGGAAGCAACCTCATCTTTAACTCCGGGACCCTGCCGGGAACGTACTTCTACTGGGGCATGGTCCGCACGGGCGGCTTGGCCCTTCGCTGGTTCAAAGACAGCATCGCCCGAGAAGAAGGGGACGACTACTACAGTACCCTCGACGAACTGGCCAAGCGCCATAAACCGGGCTGCGAAGGGGCCATGTTCCTGCCCTACCTAACCGGTGGCGACAGCGCCTATCCCAACGTCCGCGGGACCTTTACGGGCCTTACCCTCGATTCCGACCAGGGAGCCATGTGGCGCTGCGTCCTCGAAGGCATCGGCTATGACTACATGGAAGTCACCGACCAATACCGGGCAGCCGGCATCGGATTGAAGCACCTGACCATTACCGAAGGCGGCAGCCGGGACGAACTGTGGAACCAAATCAAGGCCGACATGCTCGATACGACGGTCGTCACCTTGAAAGTCGCCGGCGGAGCCGTACCGACCAACTGCATCGTCGCAGCCTACGCGGCCGGCGATATCAAGGACCTGAAAAAAGCCCTCGAACGCCAGTTGGAAGTCAAGGCCACCTACGTTCCCGACGAAGAAAATACCAAAATGTATCGCGCTTCCTATGAAAAACGGGGAGCCCTCTTAAAAGCCCTCAATGGGGGAGACTAAGCACCTTAAGTGCCGTACAGGTTTTGCCTGCTGCGGCACTTTTTTTTACTTGGTGCACGCTGAAAGGCCTGTCTCCGGCACTTTCGATTCCTTATGGCTATAGAACTCCATGCACTTTGTGAAAAAACAACGTAACTTTTATAACATAAGTTCATAACGTAACGTATTTCCATGACATAATTATATTAAAGAATGATAATAAGTAACTTGACTTAAAACGACTTGCATAAAATGCATGTAATAAATGTGAAAAAATGAAAAAAGTGCCGTTTTTTAGTGGATTTTTTTGGTGTGTGTGGTATACTATCAATGTAAGCAGTGAATCTTATTTATGAGGCGTGTGACTTTTTTTTAAACTAATCTAGTGAAAAAAATCACGCGACGAAGGAGGAGTTAAACATGAGTAAAGTAATGGTTATTGGCGCTGGTACGATGGGTTCCGGCATTGCACAGGTTTTCGCTACGCACGGCTGGGACGTTGTCCTGAACGATATTAAAGACGAATTTATCGCCGGCGGCCAGGCCAAAATCGACAAATCTCTGACCAAATTAGTTGCTAAAGAAAAAATGACCCAGGCTGACAAAGACGCAACCATGGCTCGCATTTCCGGTTTCGTTACCCGTACGGCTGAAAATATGAGCGACATCGACCTCGTCGTCGAAGCTGCTATCGAAGACTTGAAGATCAAATCGGCTATCTTCAAAGAACTCGACGAACTCTGCCCGGAACACACGATCCTCGCTTCCAACACGTCGTCCTTGGCTATCACTCAGATCGGCGCAGCTACGAAACGCCCGGACAAAGTTATCGGCATGCACTTCTTCAACCCGGCTCCGGTCATGAAATTGCTCGAACTCATCAACGGCATCGCAACTTCTGACGAAACCTACGCTAAGATCGAACAGTTGTCGAAAGACCTCGGCAAAACTCCGGTTAAAGTTAACGACTTCCCGGGCTTCGCCGGCAACCGTATCGTCATTCCGATGCTCAACGAAGCTATCCAGGCTTTGATGGAAGGCGTTGCTTCCAAAGAAGACATCGATAACGTCTGCAAACTCGGCTTCAACCATCCCATGGGACCTCTGGCTCTCTGCGACCTTATCGGTAACGACGTTGTTCTCCACGTTATGGAAGTTCTTTACGAAGGCTTCGGCGATCCCAAATATCGTCCGTGCCCGCTGCTCAAGAAATACGTCCAGGCTGGTTACCTCGGCCGTAAGACTGGCAAAGGCTTCTACGACTACGCGAAATAAGTTAGCATTGTGCTAATTGAATACGGGGCGTGACTATCACACCCCGTATTATTTTTAAAGATTTACGGTCATAAAACGGCGTATCTCACCAGCATCCCGGGGGCGGTCCGGCCTGTTGGATTCCATCATGGAAAAGACCCGTCGTTTTCTATACTCATTCTATACTATTCTCTATATCAGTTGTTTTAGGAGGTTTATCTCATGGATTACCAGAACATTCTTTGTGCAGTAGAAAATGGTATCGCAACGATTACCATCAATCGTCCGAAAGCCCTGAACGCTTTGAACCTCGACACGGTTACGGAATTAAAAGACGCTATCGAAAAGATCGCTGTCGACAAAGCCGTTAAAGTCGTCGTCATCACCGGTGCCGGTGAAAAATCCTTCGTTGCCGGAGCAGACATCAAAGAAATGGCTACCAAGACTCCGGCAGAAGGCCGCGAATGGGGCCAGTTCGGTCAGAACGTCTTCACGGAAATCGAAAACATGCCTCAGCCTGTCATCGCTGCTATCAACGGCTTCTGCCTCGGCGGCGGCTGCGAACTTTCCTGCGCTTGCGACATCCGCTATGCATCGGAAAACGCAAAATTCGGCCAGCCTGAAGTCGGCCTCGGCATTACCCCGGGCTTCGGCGGCACCCAGCGTCTGACTCGTGTTGTCGGCCGCGGCCAGGCTAAAGAACTCATCTACACCGGCGGCATGATCGGTGCTGAAGATGCAAAAGCTATCGGCCTCGTAAACAAAGTCGTTCCTCAGGAAGAATTAATGCCGGCTGTCCTCAAATTGGCAGGCAAAATCGCCAAGAACGCTCCCGTCGCTGTACAGCTCTCCAAAGCTGCCATCAACCGCGGCATCAACTGCGACGTCGTAACCGGCATCGCTTACGAAGCTGAAGTCTTCGGTCTCTGCTTCTCCACGAACGACCAGAAGGAAGGCATGGCTGCTTTCGTAGAAAAACGTAAACCGACCTTTGAAGGCAAATAATATCATCGTTTGACTCCGAATAAAGGGACGTCTCGTGATTTGTCATGGGACGTCCTTTTTTCATAACCAAGATGAAAAACGTATACTAAAGAAAAGCCAAAGTGATGTGACGACTAGATCTGAGTTAACAATTTCCCCGGAAGGGGACTGAAACTGTACATAACAGTAGACTCTCAACTGGACTGTCATAACGTCGCATCACCCGAATCCCCGTAAGGGGACTGAAATCTTGTTTTATGCAGAAACCCTGCAGAAACGAGTTAAAAGGCCATCTACGGTCGACTCATATAAAACTAGATGGCTAAGAGGGAGAAGGCGCTCCTGTGCCCGATGAGAGGCATTTGCGAGGACATTCGAAGATGAGCCCTTTTCCGAAATTCGTTTGACAATAAAAGTCGAAAAACGTATACTTGAGATAAGTCAAAGTAATGCGACGGCTTTGGAAAACCGATTTTGGGGCCAAAAACCCCGTAGGTTTGAAAATTTTCAAACCTGCGAAAAACGGCATAACCAAGCGGATAAGCGGCACTGCCTGATTTTTATTTTTCACCCGGGTCAGCGAAAAAGGCCAAAAAAGCCCGAGGTTTGAAAAAATCGCCTGTGAGCCCAGTCAGGGAGCGGGAACTGAGAGACAGAGTCGCATTACCAAAATCCCCGTAAGGGGACTGAAACATTTCTCGCGGAACTTGCATGGCTGTACCACTACCTTTGGTCGCATTACCAAAATCCCCGTAAGGGGACTGAAACACCAACAGGACACGTTAGGTGGGAACATAATATTCGGCGTCGCATTACCAAAATCCCCGTAAGGGGACTGAAACCTTGTATTGTTGGCCAATGAAGAACTATATACATGTCGCATTACCAAAATCCCCGTAAGGGGACTGAAACTCGGTTAATTTCCAGTGCTTTTATTTTTTCCGGTGCTTGTCGCATTACCAAAATCCCCGTAAGGGGACTGAAACTGTAACACGGTTTCCAGGCGGCGGACGCCGTCCCGTCGCATTACCAAAATCCCCGTAAGGGGACTGAAACGAACTCGTTCCGAAGTTCGAAGCGTGCTTCGAAAAATGTCGCATTACCAAAATCCCCGTAAGGGGACTGAAACACGAAAAAGGATTTAATGAAATTGAAAACGAAAGAAGTCGCATTACCAAAATCCCCGTAAGGGGACTGAAACGAGAAGACGATGGTCGTTATCGCAGGACCACTCTGTCGCATTACCAAAATCCCCGTAAGGGGACTGAAACAGTAGTAAGAACATGAATAAAAGATAGAGATACGGGTGTCGCATTACCAAAATCCCCGTAAGGGGACTGAAACGACCCTCCTTTCTGCGCAACGCGCTGTGAAAATAATAGTCGCATTACCAAAATCCCCGTAAGGGGACTGAAACGAAAAGTAATTGGCATTAGACGACAATAGAATTGGTTTGTCGCATTACCAAAATCCCCGTAAGGGGACTGAAACTACCCACGTCTTTTTCCGACATTAATCGTGTACAATGTCGCATTACCAAAATCCCCGGATTTAATTGGACTCCTTTTAGAAAAAGGAGGTAATGCTATAGGGGGACTGAAAACTGAATCTTGCATGAGAAAAGCCGATACCGTCATCTATCTGAGATGTCTGGTATCGGCTTTTGTCGTGGAAGTTATTTTTTAGGTACCAAAAATGTGCGTACTTGTAAATTTTATACCGGTAAGTATAATGAGGATAACCCGATGACGGGGAGACCTTATGCGAAAAGGAGACTTGACCATGGAATTTGAACAATTGATGAGAGATCGTTATTCGGTCCGCAAATTTTTGGATAAAAAAGTAGAACCGGCCCTCGTTGAAAAATTGAAGGAAGCCATCATGCTGGCGCCGAGCGCCGTAAACTATCAGCCCATTCGGGCCTGGGTCATCGAATCGAAGGAAAAACTCGAACAGATCAAGGCCATTACGAAATACCATTTTCGGGCGCCCTTGACGATTGCCGTCGGTTATGTACCGGGCGAAGCCTGGGTCCGACAGAGTGACGGACAAAATCACGGCGTCGTCGATGCCAGCATTGCTGCTATGCAGGTCTGGCTGGCCGCTGAAAACATAGGTCTCGGTGCCGCCTGGGTCAGCGACTTTGAGACAGAAGAGCAGAAAAAATTGTTCCCCGAAATGAAGGACGCCGAAATCGTCGCCCTCATGCAGATCGGTTATCCCGCTCCGGAAGCAAAGCCCGCCGCCTGGCATTTCCAATCGAAAAAAGCAGAAGACCTTATTTCCCATTTATAAAATATTGTCTTTACAACAAGAGCCCGTTCTCCTAAGAGAGCGGGCTTTTTCGTATTGGCGATCTTTCTTTGCCACCTTGTTCAGATTGACGCCTCAGGCTGATTACGAGGGATAGTATAAAAATCAAATAGTTTTATTTTGATATAAATTCGTGTTATGTTAAAAATAAATGTCTGAACGGAGCTTTTTTCAACCTAACGGAGTAGACGATAAAGCCCTTTTACTGTTACAATCTCGACATATATGAAAATTATTTTCAACAAATAACTGCGGTATGGAAACATATGTCGGGAAAGAAGGTTGTATGAAACAGAAGAAGGCCCTGACGTGGGCTATTATCCTATGGCTGTCGGCGCCGCTGACGATGGCGGCAGATGCAGCAGACGGCAGTCAGTCCGTAACGACGAAGCAGGTCGTCGTCCAATCGTCGCAGGCCGAGGAAAATGCCAAGTGGGAGTCCCAGCAGGTTCAAATCATTACGGCCAAGGAAATTGAAGAAAAACAGGCCAAATCGGTGGAAGACGTCATTTTCAACCAGACCGGTGTGTCTAAGACCGTCGATGCCATGGGGCGGACCGGCGTGTCGATCCGCGGTGCCGAGCCGCGTCATACGCTGATCCTCATCGACGGACAGCCCGTAATGGGTGATTTGGCCAAGTATTCCGGCGCCATGGATGAAGTCATGCGGTTGGGGACGGAAAATGTCGATCACATCGAGGTCATCCAAGGGGCTGCCAGTGCCAAGTACGGTTCCGATGCCATTGGCGGCGTCATTAACATCATTACCAAGAAAGCGTCGGCGACGCCTCAGCTTCAGGTCAATGCCGAAAGTATGCGTGCCAAAGGCGATAAGGGGTTAGCCCCTTACACCAATCTTTTTCTCCGCGCCGACTCCGGCCAGATCGGAAAACTCCGTTTAGGCGTTTACGGCAGCAAGCGGGACATCATGCCCGTATACGCCAATGAGAAGCCGCGGCGGACGTGGATCATCGAAAATAAGGATATGGCCAATTTTGAGCCAAACGCCCTGCGCTACCACGGGACGGCCGATACGATCGGTATGGTCGGCACGTATGACATCAATGAAAATAACAGCCTCCATTGGAACGTCGAACGTTATACGGAAGACCTCCTTCGCCACGTCAAGCACACCGACAGCGATATGGAGCCCCAACAGATTTTTAAGCGGCGGGCTGACCGCAATACGTATAATTTGGGCTGGACGGGACGGGCCGGCAGGACCGACTGGAGTGTAGAAACGAATTATTCCCGCATGAAGGAAGACGATATTTCCCTCATCAATTACTATGGACGGTCGTCTTACGAGGGCAAGAATGAGCTGAAATACGTCGACGACGTCGACCACCGCCAGCGCAGTCTCAAGGCCTCGGCCAACACGCAGATCAATGACCGCCATCTCCTCAGTTACGGCGTCGGCTTTATCAAAGAGACCGGCGAAGGGAGCCGTCTCAAGAGCTCGCCCCGGACGTCGACGCGCTACATCGATCCCTGGGATTACGATAAGAGCCTCCTCGTCGAAGGCATCGATGCCTATATGCGGAACGACGGGGATACGAGCGTTCCTGTCTGGTCCCACATCCACGACTATGCCTTTTATGATAACGGCACCAGCCTGCCTCAATGGGACCAAAATTATGAATACTACGGCGCCGACCGCAACGATCCGTCGACGCTGCCCCTCATTACCTACACCGATTACGAACGGCATAAGCTGAAGGATAAGGAGCCGAGCCGCTGGTACAATGACTCGTCCATGACCGACGACAAGTGGAAGGACTACTGGACATTTGAACAGCAGCTGCGCGACCAGAACCCGCAGTTGGCCGGCGCATCGAACATCGTCGGCAAGTATTTTGAGTGGGGCATGGCGACGGATCCCAAGATACAGGAAAAGGCGCCGGTCTTTAACGGCCGCCATTTTCTCGAAGAGTACCGCCGCCGCAACAACCGGATCACGACGGGCCGAGGCACGATTAATCGGCGTAATTTTTTCATTCAGGATACGTGGCAGGTCAACGACAGGACCATCGTGACCCCTATTCTCCGGCTGGACGACAGCAGCCTCTTTGGCAGCCATCTTTCGGGAAATTTGGGGCTGACCCACAATGTCGGCGGCAACGAACACCGGCGCTTTAAAGCCAATATCGGAACGGGCTATACCGAACCGGGCATGGGTGAACTCTGGTATAACTGGGAAATGTACGGCAGCAGTCCCGTCGGCATCGGCGTGGCCCGCATGGGCTGGTACTGGGTCGGCAATCCCGACTTGAAGCCGGAAACGTCGGTTAACTTCGACATCGGCATCGAAGGGGAAAATGACAATACATCGGCCCGATTGGGCTTCTTCCACAACCGCATCAAAGATTACATGACCGTCTATTTTACCGGCCGCTACATGGATTTTGCCCCTGATTTGGGCTTCTCGGCCAAATGGATGCGGGCCCCCGATTTGATTTACAGCTTTAAGAATATCGGCCGCGCTGAAATTACGGGATTGGAAGCGGAAGTGAAGCAGAAACTGGGCCGTCATTGGACGGCTAAACTGGGGTATACCTGGCTCCACGCCATCAATAAGAGCGACTCCGATATGCCGCACCGCCTCCTCGACAAGCCGGTCCATAAGGTCGATATCGGCCTTGACTATGACGATCCGGCAAGCGGCTGGCGAGGGTCCTTATGGGGCAATTACTACATCCACATGCTGGACAGCAATTCCCTTTCCGATTCGTCGAACTACTGGCCCGATATCCTGCAGGGAGAAGGGGCCGTGTACCGCAAGCCCCGGTACCAGAAGAAGACCTTCGGCATTTGGAACCTCATGGTGCAGAAAAAGATCAATAAAGATTCCTTGGTCTACTTCGGCATCAACAACTTGTTCAACCACCGTGACGACGACCGGGCGACGCAGCAGCGGGTCTACCGCTTTGGCGTCAACTTTAAACTGGGCCGCGATGCCCGGGACATCCTCGAAGGGAAGAAGGCTCCCGCTGCTGAAGGGGCAGGGGCTGCCAAAACGCCGGTTCGCATGAACGACTTCATCGCCCGCCCCTTTGACGAGTCTAAGGGAGAAGGCTGGGACATCATCGGTGACTACCGCCTGCGGTGGGATTCCCATAAGGGACAGGACCGCCAACTGCCGCCCTTTAGGGCCGATACGTACATCGATACGGCAGACCGCAACATGTACGACCGGGGAGAACACGGCTTTAGCCAGCGCCTGCGTTTGGGCGTCGATGCCCGCCTCGGAGACGATACCAACCTGCGCCTCTTGGGCAGCGCCTCCGGGGCGGCAACCGTCGATACGGCAGAGACCGTGCCCTTGTCAGAAGGCCTCCAACATCAGCGCGTCGAAGAAGCGGACTTGACGCACCGCGTCCGGCAATGGGACTTCTCCATCGGCCGCCTGACGGAACCCATGGGGGTCACCGGATATTGGTTCGGGAAAGAATTCGACGGCGTCCGCGCCGTTTGGACCGGAAAGGATACCCAGGTCCGCCTGGGATACGGGTCCTTTAAGCACAGTACGGGTATCTCCGATTCGGCCTATACCCATTCGACGCACGCCGTCTTCTATCGGCCGCCGACGGTATCGGAATTGATCGGTCTCAATCGCGACGATTGGCCTTATGATCTGGCCAAGATGGCCGGCGCCAACCCCTTGAAGCCGGGAACGACCGATCCGGACCGGGAAGGAACGGTCTACGACGAAGGCAGCCCCAATGATATTTACAATAAGTCCTATAAGGGGAAAAACGACAAGGTCTACTTCTACCAGCAGCTGCGGGATGCCGTGAAAAACGGGGCCGACACGAAGGAACAGGGCGAGGTAATCCGTCGTCTCCAGCACATCGTGAACACAGCCTACGGCAAAGAAGCGGCTCAGGCCGGCATTACCCTCAACGTGCCGATTCACGGCAAGGTATTGTACCGCTTGAAGCATAAAGACACGGGAGCCGTCGTCTATAAGGCGGCCGATGTCTACTATAACAGCTACATCAGCGACTTCGACTCGCCGGAAGAAAAGGCCTATAAACAGGAAATGAATAAACACTTTTCCATCAGCCTCAGTGACGACAGGGCTCTCGGTGACGGCCGGGCCTTCCTCACTTCCCGGGAAGCAGAACTGCATCGGGGCTATGAAGCCATTGCCGAGCATACGGCCAAAGAAGCTTGGGGCTATTACGGCAAGGACGATGAAATGGGGACGACCTACCGTCCCTTGGACGGCAGCGGCATGTGGCGTAATGTGAGCCGCAGCGATAGGGCCGGTGATTATGTCTATGACGGCATCGAAGGCATCGGCAGCCTCGATTGGAAAGATTCCGGTCAAGACGGAGAGGGTTGGTATTCACAGTACCGGTTCGACTCGACGCTGGACCATCTCATCGATGAACTGTACAAGGAAAATTACGGCAGTGCCGACTTTAATGGAAACGACCCGAATTACGGGCTGAAAATCCCCAGACTGCTGTCGGAATACCTGAAAGCCCTGGAAGATCTCGTCCGCAGTGCCGATTCGGCCAGCAAGCAGCCCCGGGCGGCTTTGGAAAAAGCCATCGGTCGGCCCATTCTTACGGAAGGGACGATCCTCCGGCGCGACGTCATTGCCCCTCTCGATCGGGCGGCTTTCGTACAGGTCAAGAAACAATTCGGTGCTGATTTCGGCCTTCAGGCTTGGTACTTCCATTCTTTCAGGCAGGACAAACAGCCGTGGTTCTCGGAAAATAACCACGGCAATGATGTCGATATCTTTGACCGTTTTGCCGACGTCGTCGGCATCGGGGCCCGCTGGCAGATCGGACAGAACCTGCGCCTGTCTGCCGACTACGGCCAGAACCGCACGGAATTCGGCCGCTTCCTGAACGGTCAGTCCCGGTACGATCATCAGCGGGGCACAGCAGACTTTACCCTTCTTGGCCGGGATAAGGGCGGAACGCCTCACTTCTGGACGGTGCGCCTCGACGTCGGCCGCAGCGATACGGACATACGGGGCAGCTGGAATGCCTTTGCCGACTACAAATACTTCCAGCACGGCTCCTTCTTCGGCGGCAACGGTACTGAAAGCCTGCCGGACCGCTATCTCGACGGCATTCGCAGCTTTACCGTCGGTGCCGGCTATGTACCGGCTAAAAATTTCCTCGTCGAAGCCTTCTATACCTTCGATGCCAAGGGCATTCACAGCCGCGATACGCTCTACGGGGCGGAACAGTTTACCTTAGGCGATTATGCCCGCCTGCAGCTGACCTATAAATTTTAAATCCCTTGCCTTAGGACCAATAATGGCGCAGTTGACAGGCCGTGTGGGCCAGTACCCACGACGCTGAACACAGGGCAAGAGACATAGCGGCGATGACGACGGCCAGGTTTCTGGTTTCCGTCGTCATCGTGCTGTGGGTCAGCCAGAGCAAGGCTTTCAGTAAGGATTCAACGGTCACACAGCCGGTGAAAAGGGCGATGACAAAGACGGCAGCGGCTAAGGGCAGCATGACGAGATACGAGAAAAGATAGAGGGTATGTTTCATAGGGGACGCCTCCTAAAAGGGTATAAGATTCGATGTATTAACATGATATACCTCCATTCTCAATATGTCAAATAAAATGATAATGAGAATAGCGGGAAAGGCTGTTCAGACAGGCGGTTACAAAATAAATGTCGGAACGGATCATTTCCTGACTGATTGGAGTGGTCGTTATAATTGTAATATGTTATGATTTTATTACAAAATATATTGAAAATCGATATCGATAACAAAGACTTTTATATAGGAGATCCCCTTGGGAACACGCCGCCATCCCCGCCGGATTTTTAGGGAAAGGAGGACCTGTCTATGTATCGCATACAGGGAGAAGTCGTGTTCGACGGGACCGGCGAATGCTTCGCCTTTTTAGGAGCTTTATGGGCTTTGGCTGCATTCGTGTTTTATGTCTTGTTTTGGTAGTTTTCTTTGAAAGAGAGGTCCTTTTTTGCGTAAAGTATTGATTAGCAGTCTTATTTTTTGCGGCATTGTCATCGTGGCAGCCGTGGCCTGGTTCATGATGGCAGACGCCGATGGGGTACCATCGACAGCGACTCGTCAAGTCGTGGATGCAACCGGAGAGTCCGTCACGATTCCCGTTCACCCGCAGCGAGTCGTTTTTTTGAATGTATCCAATCTTGATTTATATGACGCCGCCGGCGGCCGGGATACGATTGTCGGCAAACCGACGTCTGATTCTATGGCCCCGGAACTGGCCGAGGCCCTGGCAGCCGTCCCGTCGGTGGGCATCATTCATCGGCCCAATTTAGAGACGATTTTATCGCTCCATCCGGATTTAGTCGTCGGCATCAACGTGCCTTTTCACAACCAGATTCGCCAAACCCTGGCCCAAAACGGCATCCCGCTGTACATCAATTCGTTGGATTCCTTGGAAGACAGTCTGAGGACGCTGGAGTTCTTTGGCGAATTGACCGGCCATGAACCGGAGGCAGCGAAGAAGGCTGCCGATATCAAAGATCGGACCGATGCCGTCATGGCAGCCGCCGGCGGCAAGGAAAGCCCGCGGGCCCTGATCCTCTTCAGTTCGCCGGACAGCAACAATATGGCGACGGCAGCCAGCTTTTCCGGTGATATGCTGAAACGCCTCCACGGTACCAATATTGCCGAGGGCGCCGGTTCTCACGAGCCCTTTGTGCCCCTCAGCATGGAATACGTCCTGCGCCAAGATCCGCAGGTCATCTTTATCATCTCCATGGGCCAGAGTCCCGATGAGGCCGACCGATTCCGGTCATCCATGGCTGACAGCGATTCTTGGAGTCAGGTCCGGGCTGTGCGCCAAGGGAAGGTCTATGCCCTGCCGACGGCCCTGTTTACGGTCAATCCGGGAAGCCGCATTGCCGATGCCATGGAATACATGGCCGACCGCCTGTATGGGGGAGGAACCCTATGATGGCGGATAAGGTCACCCGGAAAAGAGAAATCCGGCGGCTGACGGTCCTCTTAGCCGGCCTGGTCCTCTTAGTCGGCGTCCTTATTTTAACGGTCGTCGTCGGTGCCGTATCGATTCCCTTACCGGATCTTTGGCTGGCGTTGCGGGCGCCGGGGACGACGGAAGATTACCGTATCATCTATACCCTGCGCATGCCTCGCGGCATCTGCGCCGCCTTGGCCGGGGCCAACCTGGCCTTGTCGGGCTGCATCCTCCAAGGGGTCCTTCGCAATCCCTTGGCCGATCCGGGCATTATCGGCATTTCGGCCGGAGCGGGCCTGGCGGCTATGGCCTTGATGATGCTGGTGCCGACGCTGACCGTTTGGGTGCCTTTAGCGGCCTTTGCCGGGGCCTTAGGGGCGGCGGCCATCGTCTTTTTCCTGGCCTGGGAGCGGGGCGTCAATCCCCTGCGCCTGGTACTGGCCGGGGTGGCCGTAGCGGCCTTCTTTGGCGGCGGCATGACGGCCTTGTCCGTTTTCTTTTCCGATAAGGTCCAGGGAACCGTGTCCTGGATGGCCGGCGGATTTGCCGGTGCCGGCTGGCAGAGCGTACGCATGATCCTGCCTTATAGTTTGATCGGCATGGTGGGGACAATCTGCCTCTATCGGCGCCTCAATGCCCTGCAGCTCGGCGACGACGTAGCGCAGACGTTGGGCGTTCAGGTCCATCGGACGCGGGCGCTCTTAGTAGCCCTAGCCGCACTGTTGGCGGCGTCTGCCGTCAGCGTAGCCGGCCTTTTGGGCTTCGTCGGCCTGGTCGTGCCCCACGTGATGCGCCTCATCGTCGGTTCTGACTTCGAGCCCCTTTTGCCTTGCTCGGCCGTGTTCGGTGCCGTCTTGGTAGCCGGCGCAGACGCTGCGGCCCGGACGGTCTTCAGTCCCATGGAAGTTCCCGTCGGCATCTTCATGTCCTTTATCGGGGCGCCGTTTTTCCTGTATTTATTGAGACGGAGGCTGGGTACGCCATGAGTCCTATTGAACTTAAGGGTCTTCAGATCCAATACGACAATAAGGTCGTTGCCCGGGACTTGAACCTGGTACTGGACAAGGCAGAAATCATCTCCATCATCGGCCCCAACGGGTCGGGGAAGTCGACGCTGCTGAAGACGATGGCCCGCCTGATCCTACCGTCGGCCGGTGTCGTCACCTTGAACGGCCGCGACATGAACAGCTTTTCGACGGATGCCCTGGCCCGTATGATCTCTTTTATGCCCCAGTCGATGCAGGCCCCCGGCGACCTTACCGTGCGGGACCTGGTCCTCTTGGGACGGCTGCCTTATCAGAGCCTCTTTTCCAGTCTTCGCGAAGAAGATGGTAAGGCTGCCGATAAGGCGCTGGCCGGGACGGGGATGACCAAGCTGCAGCACCGACGCCTTTCGGCCCTGTCCGGCGGGGAACGGCAGCGGGCCTGGCTGGCACTGGCTTTGGCCAAGGAGCCGGAAGTCCTGCTCCTCGACGAGCCGACGACTTATTTAGACATTCACCATCAATTAGATTTAATGGAACTCATCGCTGACCTGTATGAAACGACGGGCGTGTTGGTAGTCATGGTCCTCCATGACCTGAATCATGCCGCCCGCTACAGCCATCGCCTGATTGCCGTCAAAGAAGGACGGATCGTCGTCGACGGACCGGTTAAGGATGTGTTTCGGCGGGACATCATTGAACCGCTGTACGACATACAAGCTATTATTACAGAAGTACAGGAAGGTGCTGAAACGTACCGCCTGTGTGTGCCTTATGGGACGCACTGACTGCTGGAAGGAGTTAATGGGATGAATTATCGTAACTATGCGGCACTCTTAGCCGTACTCATGACGACGTCCTTATATGGAACGATTGAAGGCGCTGCCGTCGGAAATGAAGAACCGGTCCAATTAAAAGACGTCATCGTCACGGCGACCAAGACCGAAGAAGAAGTGAAGACCGTGCCTCAGGCGGTCGAAGTCTGGACGCAGGAAGATCTGCAGCGCATGGGAGCGGCGAATGTCCGGTCGGCCCTGCAGCTGGCCAATAACGTCAACCTGGCCCGGGCGGGCATGACGGGGAACGCCGTCATGATTCGCGGCATGAGCACCAACCACTCGCTGATCCTCGTCGACGGCAAGCGCTATGCCGGTGAAGATACGGATGTCACGACCAACGTCTATGCCCTGGAACGCCTCGATTTGAGCGATATCGAGCGCATTGAAATCGTCCGCGGCCCGTCGAGCTCCCTCTACGGCTCCGATGCCATGGGCGGCGTCATCAATATCATCACCAAGGTCCCCGATAAGGCCGGCGGCACTGTAGGCGTCGTCACCGGTACGGAAAATACGGCGTCATACGTCAATGTCGACTTTGGCAAACACCATCGCTGGTCGACGTCCTTCGACGCCCGCTGGGACCGGCTGCGGCCCTTTAACCGCTACGTCTACAGCAGCACCGTCTCCGGTCGCGGCACGCGGACCGTGACCGAAGGCTATGACCGGGCCATGTACGGCATGCGCCGCATGTACCATCTGGCCGGCGTCTATGACTTTGAAAACAGCAACGACAACAAGCTGCGCGTCGACCTGGAGTATCATAATGATGACCTGCGGTCCGATTTTGCCCCGGCCTGGTATTCCATGGGGCCCATGAAGCTTCCGACGTCCCAGGATAAGCGGGAATTTTACCATGAACAGGAGCGGGCAGCCAGCGTCGAATACACGGGGAAGACCGGCCGCAATGACTACATGTTCCGCACGTATTACAATCAGTTGAAGAAAAATTCTGTCATCTACAATGACCGCCCTCTCTTTCCGGGCATGATGGAACGGATCTTAGGCGGCATGTACCCCAGAGCCGATATGGACCGGGCTGATTACAGCACCTGGGTGACCGAAGTCCGGGATACGATGTATATCGGCGACCATCACAACGTGACTTTTGGCGGCGAATATCGGAAACTGAAATACGAAGGGACCCGCCTCTCCGGCTCGTCGGTCGGCCTTGATAAGGATGTGGCCGGGCACGAAGTCAATTCCTATGCCGGCTATGTAGAAGACTTATGGCAGGTCAACGACCGCCTGCTGCTCATCCCGTCCCTGCGCTTTGAGCACAACAGCCAGTTCGGCAGTCAGACGACGCCTAAAATCGGCCTGACGTATAACATCGATCAGAACTGGCGCTTTAAATCGAATTACGGCCAAGGGTATAAGGCTCCTTCCATCAGTGAACTCTATATGGAAATGCACCGGGCCATGGGAGCGACGACGGTCAATATCTACGGCAATCCCGATTTGGAACCGGAAAAATCGACGAGCTTCGACTTCGGCTTAGAATACGATAAAGGCCGCAATTTCGGGAAATTGACCTATTTTCACAATAAGGTGACCAACTTAATCGAAACAGCTCCCATCGGCTATATGACCTATCAGTACATCAATATCGCCAAGGCCGATATCAACGGCGTCGAAGCCGAAGTGGGGCGCCGCCTCAATGACCGCTGGACTGTGAAGATGACCCATAACTACCTCGACGCGACCAACGGTACGACGGGCGAACGCCTCAATTATCGGGCCAGACATACGACGACGCTGCAGCTCTTATACGACGATCATAAAGAAAAGGGTTTCAGCGCCGTCCTCTGGGATCAGTTCAGCAACGACTACCGCTTTGACGGACAGGATTATACCTATAATACGCTGAACTTCTCCTTCCGCAAGAAACTGAGCGGCGGCTTTGCCGTCTACGGCGGTGTCGACGATATCTTCGACAAGAAAGTCGACGACATCTATGTCGACGGCCGGATGTGGCGGATCGGCGCTGAATGGAAGTGGTAAGGAGGACCTTATGATGACATCCTTTGTACGAAAAGCGGCCATCCTCTGGGCCCTGACGGTATTCTTGGCGGCGCCCGGCCTGACAAGGGCTGCTAAGGCACCGGACATCGTCGAAACGGCGACGGGCCGCAGTCTGTCAGTCTCGGAGTTAGCCGATCAGGTGAAAGGGGCGGACGTCATCTTCTTTGGGGAATTTCATGACAACGCCGCCATTCACGAACTGGAAGCAGCACTCTTTGAGGCTCTCTATGAGCGAAAAAGCCGCAATCTGGCCCTTTCGTTGGAAATGGCTGAACAGGACAGCCAGCCCGTGCTGGATGCCTATTTGAAAGGAGAGACCCCTGAAGAAACTTATTTAGCCCAGAGCCGGCCTTGGCCCAACTATAAGGAGGCTTATCGGCCCGCCGTTGAATTTGCCAAAACGCATGACCTTTCTGTCGTCGCCGCCTCAATCCCGAGGCCGGCTGCGGCAGCGTATGCCCGGACGGGGACGTTGGACGCCATTCCGACAGAATGGAAACCTTATGTGCCGGAGCCCCTTTATCCGAGTTCTTTAGCCTATGAACGAAAATTTACGAAGATCATGAAGGCCTTAAAAGGGCGGGCCATGCCGGTATCGGAAGAAACGATCCCCAAGCTGTTTGCCGCCCAGTCCTTAAAGGACAATGCCATGGCCGACAGGCTGGCCGCTTATAAAAAGAACCACCCCGCTCATCTGGTCTATCATCTGACCGGGGCCGTCCACAGCGGCGGCTATTTGGGCTCTGTCGAACAGCTCCACCGCCGGCGGCCGGACCTCGACATACAGGTCATTACCGCTGTTTTCGCGGAATCGTCCGGGGCAGGTGGTGTGCAGCCGGGAAGGCTGTACCAAGATGAGGGGGACTATATCGTCATTGTACCTGAAACAGAGGCGGGCGATGGGGGATGAAGCGCTTTTTATCCTGCTACCGCTCGTACGGCCGGCTCCTGGCCGTCGTCGTCATCGGGTCCGTCTTATCGGCCGTCTTGGAGACCCTCTTTCCCATGGTGGTCCGCCATATCCTCGACGTCGTCCTGCCGTCCGGAGATTTAGAGGCCCTGATTCGGTCAGCCCTCGGCCTTTTGGGGCTCTACGTCCTCTGTCTGCTCCTGACCTTTCTGGTCTATTACTGCGGCCGGAATATGGGCGCCCGCATCGAGCATGACCTTCGCTGTGACCTCTTTTCCCATGTGGAAGGGCTGAGTTTTTCCTTCTTCGACCGCGTCCATACGGGACGGCTCGTGTCGACGGTCATCAGCGATATTTCAGAGATCGGCGATCTCGTCTTTCAACTGCCCAACTTAGCCCTCGTCTGCACGATTACCATGGCCGGCAGCGCCTTCTTCATGTTCCGCCTCAATTGGCAGCTGGCCGGTCTGGTCCTCGTCGTTTTGGCCCTAAAGACGGCCGATACGATATGGCTCAACCGACGGATGAAGAAGACCTTTTTCCGTGCGCGGGAGAAAATGGGGAGCCTCAGTACGGTCTGTGCCGAAAGCTTCAGTGCCATCCGGGTCATTCAGGCCTTCGGCAGTGAAAACCGCATCTTCCGCCATTTTGAAGGGGCCAGCCGGAATCTGCGGCAGGCCCAGAAGCGGACCAATCTCCTGGAAGCCTATTTGATGAGTACCATCCTCTTTTTTACCAATGTAAACAACTTGGTCATCATTGCTGCCGGCAGTTATTTTATCATTCACGGAGCCATGGCCGTCGCCGATTTAGTCGTCTTTTTGATGTATCTCATGCTCTTTATCCGGCCTATCATGCAGCTCACCGTCCTGACGGAACGGTATCAGCGCAGTATGGCCGGATTTCGCCGTTATGCAGAATTGATGGACCAACAGGCTGAAATCGTCGACCGTCCCGGCGCCGTCGAGGCTGAGGGAATTGAAGGGCGTCTGGAATTTCGCCGCGTGTCCTTTTCGTATCCCGGCAGCGATACGATGATTTTGAAGGATTTTAACTTGACCGTCGCGCCGGGGGAAACGGTGGCTATCGTCGGTGCTACCGGCGTCGGAAAGAGCAGCCTTGCCAATCTGATCCTTCGTTTTTATGACGTTTCGGCCGGTTCCATCGTCCTCGACGGCCGGGATATCCGCGACTATACCCTGGCGTCGCTGCGGCAGGCCGTGGGCATCGTCCAGCAGGATGTCTTTCTCTTTGCCCGCTCGATTCGAGACAATATCGCCCTTGGCGATGAGACGGCGCCTGATGAGGCCCTTCGGGAAGCGGCGAAAAAAGCCGATGCCGCCGCCTTTATCGAGGCCCTGCCCGAAGGCTATGACAGTTACGTCGGCGAACGAGGCGTCCTCTTGTCGGGCGGTCAAAAACAGCGATTGGCCATTGCCCGCATGTTCCTTAAGAACCCGCCGGTCCTGATCCTCGACGAGGCCACGTCGTCCCTCGATAACGAAACGGAACTGCGGATCCAGCAGGCTTTGACGGCCTTGTCGGCGAAGCGGACGACGCTGATCATCGCTCACCGCTTGGCGACGATCCGCCAGGCCGACCGCATCGTGGTCCTGACCGGAGAAGGGATTGCCGAAGAAGGGTCCCATGAAGCGCTGATGGCGAAAAAAGGGGCTTATTATGACTTATACCGGGCTCAGTTTTCTTCAAAAGCCTAGAAAAAGGCGGTATTTTATCAGTCTTTGATCCATTTTTAAAGTAAATGTCTGAACGGATCTTTTTTGACCTCCTTGGAGTAGAAAGGGGAGGGGAAAATCTGTTACAATGACACTGCTTAAAGATGAGAATTGATTTCATAAAAGGGAGCGTGTGAAAGAATGGAAGCTTTTCAGTATGCCTTACAGTTGTTTCACAGCGGCGGTCTGGTCATGTATCCTCTCTTGCTGCTGTCTATTTTTACCCTGGCCATCGCCATCGAACGCTTTGGCTACTACCGGGTGAACCGCAAAGGGTCCAAGGAGTTCTGCGCCGGCGTCAGTGAGGCAGCCGAGAGCCGGGAATGGGATCGGGCCGATGCCTACTGCCGGCAGTTTCCGACGGCCATGAGCCGCATCGTCGCCAACGGCCTGAAATACGGCGGCGACGAAAATCGGATGAAGACGGCCTTTCATGAACAGATGCACGTCGAAGCCATCGGCTTCCAGCGGTATCTCGACTACCTCAGTGCCATCGTCACCATCGCTCCCCTGTTAGGGCTCTTGGGGACGGTTACGGGCATGATCAGTACCTTCAGCGTCCTCGATAACGGTGCCGGTGCCTCGGCCATCAGCGGCGGTGTCGGCGAGGCCTTAGTCGCTACGGCAACGGGCCTCTGTGTAGCCATCCTGGCCTTCTGCGTCTATACCTATTTCTCGCATCAGCTCGACACGATCGTCACCGATACGGAACGGGTCTGCCTCGACGTCATGCAGGCCCAAAAAGCAGGATAGGAGGCGAAAGTCATGTTTTCTCACGTCAGAATGAAGAAGAAGCCTGTGTTCATGATCATCCCCATGATCGACATCATCTTCTTCCTCCTCGTATTTTTTATGATGAACAGCTTGCAGACCGTCGCCCAAAAAGCCCTTTCCGTCCAGCTTCCTCAGGCCCAGAGCGCTTCGGCCCCGGCGCAGATGCCTTTGATCGTCACCGTCGACAAGGACGGCCATATTACCCTCGACAATAAGCCGGTCAGTATCGACGAAGCGTCGACTTTGATGAAGCAGCACATGGCCGATAATGCCAATGCCGCCGTCGTCCTCCAGGCCGATAAGGGCACGGCTCACGGCCAGGTCGTAGCCGTCATGGACATGCTGAAATCTGCCGGCGTCAAGCGGCTGGCCATTGCGGCCAAGCAGAAAGGGTGAGGTCCATGGACAGCCGTATTTCTTGGAAAAAGGCTTATGGCGGATCCCTGGTCATTCACGCCCTGGTCTTTGGCCTGTTCATGTGCTTTTTAGCCGGCTCCGTCGCTCACCATGAAGAAGAAAAAATGTACGTCATCGACCTCGATGCGTCGGAACTGACCGGCGCCGGGAGCGGTCATGCCGGCGGTGGCGGCGGCGGAGCGGCCAATCTCTTTCCCGATAAGTTGTCCGACGCGGCTGTGGCCGAGCGAAGGGCTCAGGTCGAACAGGCTTCGTCAGCCTTGGCAGCTCCATCGGCCATATCGCCGGTAGAAAGCGCAGCGGCCAATCCGTCTCCGACAAATTCTGCTTCGTTCGATGGCGGCGGCTCTGCGGCAGGCGGGGAAGGAAGCGGCAGCGGCAGCGGCACGGGAAGCGGCGAAGGCAGCGGGTCCGGCTCGGGATACGGTTCCGGTTCGGGCAGCGGCAGCGGCGACGGCATCGGTGACGGAGAAGGCTACGGCGAAGGAAGCGGCAGTGGTCAGGGCAGCGGCGACAGCGGCAGTGACGGTACGGGTACCGGCGCCTTTGATACCGACGGCTTTTGGTCCGCCGTCAATGCCAATAAGACCTATCCGCCCATGGCTGTGAAGCGCGGCCTGACCGGGACGGTCTACGTGACGGTCACCCTCGACGGCAGCGGTAACTGCATCGGCGTTTCGGCCAGCGGTGACGGGTTACTTGCAAAAGCGGCGACAAAGGCCGTCTATGCCGCCTGCCCTTATCCCAATCCGACCGGGGGCGACATTACCGTCAATGTCCCCGTTACTTTTGAATTACAGTGAGGAGAAGCATTATGAAAATAATCGTACTTTACTCATCCCGTACGGGAAATACGAAAAAAGTGGCTGAGGCTATTGCCAGTGCCCTGCCGGCCGGGACGCCGTGCCTGCCCGCAGCGAAAGCGCCGTCCGACATCGAAACCTACGATCTGGTCTTTATGGGCTACTGGGTAGACCGGGGGACGGCCAATGCCGAAGCCAGGACCTTCCTCGAAGGACTCCACCATCCGAAGGTCGCCCTCTTTGCAACCCTCGGCGCAGATCCCCGGTCGGAACACGCGCAAAAGAGCCTCGACGAAGGGGCACGGCTCCTGCCCGAAGGGACGGACGTCGTCGGGACCTTCATCTGCCAGGGTGCAGTGGATCCGAAAATTATTGAAATGATGTATAAAAAGTTTCCCGAAGGCCATCCCCACGGGCGGACGCCGGAACGGGATGCCCGCCATGCCGAAGCGGCCAAGCACCCCGATGAAGAGGACTTGCAGCGAGCCTTTGATTTTGCTGCCGATATCCTGCACTGGCTGGAAGGAGGCGGGCAATGAGCTTACAGGCTTATTACGACAGTCTGTCGCCGGAAGAGCAGGCCCTGCAGTTTGGCCTCTCCGGCGGCGATCCCTTAGGGCACGCCTTCCCGAGAAAGCGCGTCGTCCATGCCGGATTGAGCGGAAAGATCATCGCTCCGGCCGAGTCGCAGCAGATCTGGCAGGACGTGATGAGCCGTCGGCCTGCCGGGCGGGACGTCCAAACGGCATACATCCACATTCCGTTTTGCAAAACAAAATGCTTGTATTGCGGTTTCTTTCAAAACGGAACCAAGCAGGAGGCCGAAGACGAATACGTTCGCTGTCTCGTCGACGAACTGGAACAAGCTGCCGACAGCCCCCGCCTGCGGGACGGTTTGATCCATGCCGTATTCATCGGCGGCGGCACGCCGACATCGCTGTCGCCGGCCAATGCCGACTTGCTTTTGAAAACGATCCGCCGCTGCCTGCCCTTGGCCAATGACTACGAACTGACCTTGGAAGGGCGGATCCACGACGTCGTCCCGGAAAAGATGGATATTTGGTTTGAAAACGGCGTCAACCGCGTGTCTCTCGGCGTCCAGTCCTTTGATACGGCTGTCCGCCGCTCCGTCGGCCGCCTCGACGACGAGGAGACCGTCCTTCGCCGACTCGATGACGTAAGGGCTTATAACCAGGCGGTCATCGTCATCGATCTGATGTACGGCCTGCCCGGTCAGACCATGGATGTCTGGCTCCGTGACCTGCGCCTTTTGACGGAATGTGCCGCCGACGGGGCCGACTTATATCAGCTCAACGTCTTCGACGGCAGCGACTTGAATAAAGCTATTTCCGAAGGTCGATTGGAACGGGCGGCCGAAACGTCCGTCCAAGCGCAGATGTTCCACGAGGCGAAAGTCTATTTGGAACAACGGGCTTATCGGCGCCTCAATATCTGCCACTGGAGCCGTACCAACCGGGAGCGCAGCCTGTATAACGTGCTGGCCCGGTCCGGTGCCGCCATGTTTCCCTTCGGAAGCGGCGCCGGCGGTCACGTCGACGGCTACGAAACGATGCTTCACCGGGCCATTTCGCCGTATCAAATGTTTGTCCGCCAGGGGCAGAAGCCCTTCATGGCCCTCATGAAACAGTCGCCCCTGCGGCCGCTGATCGACTTCGTCCAGGTCCAAATGGAACAGGGCTATCTCGATTTGAACGGTCTCATCGCCAAGGACAGCCGCCTAGGTGATTTGAAGTGGCTTTACGACCTTTGGCAGGCGAGGGGACTGGTGACCGACAACGGCACCCTCTATATGCTCACCGAAGCCGGGCAGTTCTGGCAGGTCAACCTGACTCAGACGACGCTGGAATGCATGCAGTATCTCCTGACAGGAGAATCGGTCATGAACTTAGCTGCCGTCGCTGCTCAAGATTCAGCCAAGTCCGAGGCCATGGCGGCGGCGATGAAAAAAATGAAAGAGAAGGGCGTTCAGCCCGGCATGGAAGCCATGAAAAAGATGGCAGAAGCGATGCAGCATCTTTCACCGGAAGAACTGAGCGCTGTTATGAAGCGCATGGGTTCTATGTAACTCCCCTATAGATGGGCCGGCCCTTCACCGGTCCGAAGCGACTGCTGCCCGGAGCCACTCCCTTGCTTCGGGCGGCAGTTTTTACTTATATTTGACAAGGTTTACGGCTATCCATTAAAATTATAATGAGAGTCAATATTATTTATAAAGGAGACTCTAATGAATATACTCTATCTCTATGAGGATGAGGCAACCAGAAAAATAGCCCTTATGGTCAGCTCCATGGTCGGCATGGGGGCCTGCGCGTCTTATGAATCGCCTCCGTCGTGGCAGCGTTACGGCCGGGTTGTCTTGGTCATGGGGGAAAGGGGAGACATGCTCTCGTCCCTTCCCGAATGGCGGGAGTCCCTTTCAGGGAAAGCCTTGGTTCTTTTGCTTACGGCCAAGACTGAAACCAGAGAAGGCCCGGCGGCTGTCGAAGAAGGGCTGGGACGGTCTTTAGCGGCGTCCTTTTTCGTTTCTAGTGAAAATTTTCTCGAAGATACGATGGAAGCGGCTCGGCGCCTCAAGGCCCTGTGGCCGGAGCCTTTTGCCGATGAAGAGGCTGTGCAGGCCATGGAAGATTTTCTGGCCCATCATAATACGGGTGTTCTGACGACTGGAAGCAACGGCACCTTGCGGGCTACGCCCATCGAGTACGTTTTCGTCGGGCAAAAGCTCTATTTCTTCAGTGAAGGCGGGGAAAAATTCATTCATCTCTACCGAAATCCCCGGGCGGCCTTTACGGTCTTCGATGCTTTTACCGATACGGCCCACTTGGGAGGCCTTCAAATCGAAGGTTCCGTACGACTGTTAGAACCCGATGCCCCGGCCTATCAAGCTGCGGCAGCGGCCAAGGGGATTTCCGAAAAACGGCTGGCAGCCATGGCCGTCGTTCTCCACGGCATCGAATTGACGCCGCAGCGGATGACCTTTGTCTGGTCCGGCTTTGCCAAACGGAAGCAGCCTTTACGCCAGACTTGGTGCATACTTTAAGGAGGTTATCATGGATTATACGACGACGATCAAGATGGTTCGCCACGACGGACCGCTGACGGTCCTGTCTTTAGAAAATGAAACGGGGACGGCCGAAATGAACAACTGGGAAGTCTACCCCGGCATTACCCTCAGCTATCTCGAAGCCCATATGGAAGAATTTTCCTGCTATGCGCCCCTGCGGCCCGACGTCTTTGCCATCAATCACTGCGAAGAAGGCCGCATCGAATGCCGATTTAAAAACGGAGAATACCTGTACATGGGCAAGGGCGACATGTCCGTCGGCCGCCGCAGCTGCAGCGATTACTGCCATATGGCTTATTTCCCGTCATCCCACTATCACGGCTTGTCGGTCCTGGTCGATGAAAAACGGGCTCAATCCGTCGTGGACCGCCTGCTGGAACAGGAGAGCTTTTCTTTGATGTCCCTGTGCGACCGCTTTTGCAGCGATTCCGATTTCGGCATCATCGTTCAGGAAAACGAGGCCATGAAGCATCTGTTTTATGAACTCTACCACGTGCCGCCGGCCATCCGCCATCGATATTTCCGCCTGAAGATTTTAGAAATTTTTCTCTTCCTCAGCACCTTTGAAGGCAAGATGCGCCTGGACCGCCCGTACCTGACGCGGCGCCAAGTCGAAACCGTGAAGGCGGTCCACCAGGAATTGGTGGCGGATTTGAGCTGCCACTGCACGATCGAGGCGATGGCCGAACGCTACAACATGGCGCCGACGTCGCTGAAGCGCTGCTTCAAGGATGTCTACGGGACGACGATGTATCAGTACCAGAAAGAACTGCGCATGGCTAAAGCCATGGAACTCTTGGTAAAGACTGAAAAGAGCGTCCTCGAAGTCGCCAACTGCGTGGGCTATGAAAACAGCAGTAAATTTGCCGTGGCCTTCAAAAAGACGGCCGGTTGCCTGCCTCGGGAATACCGAAAGCAGCAGGCCTTTTCGGACCGATTGGAGGCCTGAGTTCACAGGCCGGTGAAAGCGCTCGATCAGGCGGAGGAAGGCCTTGATTTGTGAAAAAATGTCGTAATGGAGTGCTTTTTGGCTGAATGGAGTAGAATGTGACTACGAGATATGGTACTCTTTTAAACGAGAAATGTTTTCAAAATTACTAGTGAAAGAGGGGACTTATCAAACGATGAGGCATAAAAGCGCTGCTTATGTAACTTGGGGCATACTGATGGCCCTGTCCCTGCCGGCCTATGCGGCAGATGTGCAGGATACGGAACAAGGAGTGACGACGAAGAATGTCGTCGTTACGGCGACCCGGACGGAAGCGGAGGTCAAGACCGTGCCGCAGACCGTCGAAGTCATTACCGCCGAGGACATTGAAAAATTAGGCGCCACCGACGTCTATTCGGCCCTGCGGTTGGCCGATAATATACAGATCATGAATACCAGCACCGGCTTCGGTCACCGCATTTCCATGCGCGGCATGGCCAGCAACAGTGCCCTTATCCTGATCAACGGCCAGCGGACGGCCATTGAAGATACGTCGACGACACAGAACCTGTTGGCCCTCGACCGACTGAACGTCCACACCATCGAGCGTATCGAAATCGTCCGCGGTGCCGCCTCGGCCCAGTACGGTTCCGATGCCCTGTCCGGCGTCATCAACATCATTACTAAGAAGTCGTCCGGCGAACCGTCGGTTACCATGGGCGTTGCCACCGGGACGACGAACATATCCAACTACTACCACATCGATTTAGGGAAGCAGGGCAAGTTCAGCGGCACCTTCGATATGAATTTTTCCAAGGACCGCCAGTGGACGGAACACCAAGTATCGGGCCTTCCGGTCAAGAACCTCGAAGGGCCGAAGCAGAGCTACAACTTCAGCGGTACCTATGAACTCGGCGAAAATAAGAACCTCAACCTCGACCTCGGTTACTATAAAGACAAGCTGACCGGCGACTGGAGCCATAAGGAATATAACCTCGGCGCCTGGGGCGGCATCGTTCGCCTGGCCGACGCCAAGCTGGAAACGGAACGGCGCGACGCCAGCCTGAGCCTGACCGGTAAGACCGAGAACGACGACTATATGATCCGCACCTTCTACAGCAAGCTGAATAAATTCCGCTTCCTGCCCTATACGGCCTTGGCCAAAGAATACGGCGAAACGAATAACTACAGCATCTGGGGGATTGAAGGCAAGAATAGCCATAAGATCAACGGCGACCATACCCTGACGTACGGCACGGAATACAATCGCTACAGCGTCGACGGCGTCAACTTCGGAAGCGACGGAAGCGACGGCAAGGACGTCAGCACCTACGCCGCCTACATCCAGGACGAATGGCTCATCGGCGACAAATGGGTCATCATCCCGGCCGTCCGCTACGACCATCACAGCCAGTTTGGCAGCAAGACGACGCCCCACATCGGGGCGACGTACTTCCTCAACGACAACAACCGCTTCAAGGTCAATTGGGGCGAAGGCTACAAGGCGCCGAGCGTCAGCGAACTCTACATGGACTATACCCATATGGGTGTCCTGACCTTGGGCAACCCCGACCTGAAGCCCGAAGAATCGAAGAATTGGGACATAAGCTATGAAGGGGAATGGGGCAAGACCTTCGGCAAACTGACCTACTTCCATAACGATATTGAAAACATGATATCGACGCATACCGTCGGCAGCGGCCGCCGCGGCTGGAGCCAGTATTACAACATCGACGGCACGACCAAGACCCACGGCGTCGAATTGACCTTAGGCCGCAAACTGTCCGACCGCTGGGATACGAAATTGACCAGCAACTGGACGTCGGCCAGCAATAAATCGACATCGGCAGAAGCATCAGCTCACGGCGTCGACGGCATTGCCGACAACATCACGACCTGGCAGCTTACCTATGACGACCACAAGAAAACCGGCTGGAATGCTACGATTTGGGAACAGTGGGTCCATAATTACTACGAAAGCGACACCCATAAAACCTACAACTATCAAACCTTCAACTTCGTCATCAACCGTAAATTCAATGAAAAGACCCGCCTTTTCGCCGGCATCGACAACGTCTTCAATAAAAAGATCGACGCCATCTACCTCGACGGACGCATTTGGCGGACGGGCATTGAAATTACCTTCTAATACACCTGCTTCTTCCTCGTAAGTACCTGTCAGCCAATCCCTTTTTCCATATAGCCATGTTCCGGACGAATGCCGTTCGGGCATGGCTTTTTTGTATGGAGTTAACGCGACTACTCGTTTGACAATAAAAGTCGAAAAACGTATACTAAAGAAAAGTCAAAGTAATGCGACGGCTTTGGAAAACCGATTTTAGGGTCAAAAACCCCGGAGGTTTGAAAATTTTCAAACCTGCGAAAAACGGCATAACCAAGCGGATAAGCGACACTGCCTGATTTTTATTTTTCACCCGGGTACCTGAAAAAGGCGAAAAAAGCCCGAGGTTTGAAAAAATCGCCTGTGAGCCCAGTCAGGGAGCGGGTACTGAGAGACAGAGTCGCATTACCAAAATCCCCGTAAGGGGACTGAAACGAAACAAACCAACAATGGAAATCCATAGTTACGGTAGAGTCGCATTACCAAAATCCCCGTAAGGGGACTGAAACATTGCTTCGATTAGCTGATA
>NZ_LUGJ01000064.1:0-31707 GCF_001682955.1 Megasphaera sp. DISK 18 | reverse complement strand
CTATGGATTTGATGTAGAGAATCTTCTTGACTGATTTTACGTACGTCGAGATTCAGACATTTGCGAAAAATATTTGACAGTACCTTGGTCTTCTTATCGATAACAAAATTCAAGCCTTCATTTTCAGGAGAGTTGGCCGTATGCTCAAGGAAATCCATGCCCAGGAGGACAAGGACGCAGCTTTGGAGAAGGCGAAGCGTGTCGCTGAAAAGCTTCGCGCGATGAAGCTGAACAAGGCTGCTGACAAACTTTTAGACGGTATTGCTGAGACCCTGACCTACATGGACTTCCCGGAAGAACACTGGAAGAAAATCCGTACGAACAACATGATTGAGCGACTCAATCGAGAGATTCGTCGTCGTACTCGTGTCGTTGGCACATTCCCTGACGGCGAGAGTGCCTTGATGATGGTATGTGCACGGCTTCGCCATGTCGTCAGCACCCGGTGGGGCTCAAAGAAGTACATGGATATGAAGCACCTCTATGGATTTGATGTAGAGAATCTTCTTGACTGATTTTACGTACGTCGAGATTCAGACATTTGCGAAAAATATTTGACAGTACCTGATTTTTCGATAGGATTGATTTGCCGTTAGAAATAGGATAGAATCATCGGTTGGAGATGTATAGGTAATCACGAAAAGCTTTATTGTCGAAAAATTTAGAATCTGTTACAATGAGCCTAAAGGGAGGCGGCAGTAGGAATGGAAAAGGACTCATTGTTTCAAGGTGAATCTAAAAATGTGGAATATAAGGAAATGGTTCCTAAAAACAGCCATAAATATATGAAATCCGTTGTTGCCTTTGCTAATGGAGAGGGTGGACGGGTTATCTTTGGCGTTGAAGACGGAACTATGCGGGTCGTTGGTATTCCCCAGACCGACCTCTTTCGACTAATGGATATCATTACAAACGCAGTTACGGATAGCTGTGAACCGATGATTATTCCCGATCTTTTTGTTCAGGAAGCTGAAGGAAAATCACTTATTATTTTGGAAATTGCGCCAGGAATGCAGCGGCCATATTATATTAAAAAAAAGGGGCCTATAGAGGGAACTTACATCCGCACGGCTGGGACAACGCGCCCGGCAGATCGGGCGATATTGAATGAATTGCTTTTGGAAGGAAAAAATAAGTTTTTTGATCAACAACCGATTCCCAATCTGAAAGTGACGCCGTCGGATGTAGATGTATTATGTCATTCTATGAGAGAATCTGCTGTAAAAAACGCTTCATCGGATCGCCAGCGTAAAGCAATAAAGGAGTTAACGGTCAATCAACTCATTTCATGGGGAGTTTTGATTGAAAATAAAGACCAGCTTATACCGACTTATGCATATGCGATGCTGACACATCAGGCTGAGTATCCGCCGGTTGTTCAATGCGCCGTATTTAAAACGGACGATAGAGCTGTTTTTGTCGATAAGCGGGTCATTGATGCGCCGATTCAAGAACAAATGGAAAAGGCATATCAGTATGTACTTGAAAAAATCAATATGGGTGCTAGATTTCAAGGGGTTTATCGACAAGATTTTTATGAGTTTCCTCCGGATAGCATTCGGGAATTAATTGCTAATGCATTAGTACATCGGAATTATATGGAGGCGGAATCCGTTCAGATATCTCTTTTTTCAGATCGATTGGAAGTTACATCTCCGGGTGGCCTGATGCGCGGAGTAACACCTGAAAAAATGAAAGAAGGCTTTTCAAAGGTTCGAAACCGAGCTTTGGCCAATGCCTTTGAGTACATGAATTTAATCGAAAAATGGGGCAGTGGCTTTCCACGCATTTTCCGAGATTGTCGAGACTATGGTTTGAGGGAACCGGAAATCATTGATTTTGAGGGCGACTTACGTGTTAACTTGTATCGAAGGACTGACCAAACGACTGACCAAACTAAAAAAACTGACCAAACGACTGACCAAACTAAAAAAACTGACCAAATGACTCACCAAACGGGAATAAATTGGCCTGTGAAATTAAATGATAAGGAAAACATTATCTTAACATATCTTCAAAAGAGACCTGACAGCACGCAACAGGAAATTGCTGTGGCAACATCGCTGTCGCTTGGTACTATAAAGTATCATACGAAGAAGCTTCAGGAAAAGGGCTGTCTTCAACGCATGGGAACGCATCGTAAAGGATACTGGAGCGTGGTTCTCAAATGATACTATTTTTACCAGCTACCAGTACGGCTGATTTTGAAAAAATTATGCTATGAAATGCCGATGGAATCGAACTCCGATGATTTGGCCCCTTAAAAATATGAGCCCAGCACCCTGTGTGGCTGTTGGGCTTTTTTGTCGCCGAAAAGGCATGGTAAAAGCCCAAGTTAACTGGGGATAAGTAAGGATTCTTATAGTAAAAAAAGAACCTCTCATGATAAACTGTATTAGTTAAATTATCGAGATGTAGAAGCTTGTATAGAAGTAGGTGATTGCTGTGTCTAAAATTAAGACGATGATTAAGTGTATTTTTATAGGCATATCGCTACTCTTAACTTTGGCGGGCTCGTTTTTTATATTGATGTTATTGAATCATGACTTTTTTCTTTATGTTACTCAGCATTTTGCAACGCCAAGTCATTATAGTATATCAGGAAGTGACTTTGATGGTAACTGGATTGTAGATACGAAGAATTCTGTTACTTTGGAAAATAAAGGACAGTCGATTTTCATTGATGATAATGTTATATATTCATATGGTAAAAGCGGATATATATGTATATATGAAAATGAACCGCAAATAAAGGTATATTATGATGAAAACACAACCAAAGAGGCTATCATGAGGTGGAGTCAATATAAAAACTCATACAAAAACCAATTGATAATAATTAATAATATAAACGATTTATTCCCGAGAGAAAGAAAATACTACGACGAATTAAAAACACAACATATGAAATATCCATTCAGGTATTAACCCAAATTTTTAGTTATCAGCGTTAGATGAGGCCGGCCAAGTGCGACAAGTAGGACTGATTTATACCGTTAGCAGCATAGAGTCGCAAAAAGCCGCATCGTGACTCACTGCGATGCGGCAAAAGGCGTTTAATTTCTTTCAGGAAGTAAGTTGTATAGTTTGACATAAGACATGGCCGTGCCATTTCCGTGACGATTTGCTTGGTACATGATCAGGACGATTTTTTTAGTATGTTTGTTGATGACAAAATTTAAGCCTTCATTTTCGGGAGAAACGTATTCAATGACGCCGTCGTAATCGCGATAGTTTTTATAATATCCGTCGTCTCCGTAGTCTATGTAGGTTCCATAGCGTTGTGTATAGTCTTGAGGTTCTTTTCCGGAATCATAAATAGGACCGTAAGCATATTCGACATCGTTCATCGTCATGCCGACTTCGATACCTTTATCGGTTTTATAGCCGGGGCTGAGAAGAAAAATTTGGCCTAAGCGGTCGCTCCATAAATCAACGGCAACACATTTATCTTCAGACAGATAGAGGTCGTTATAAATGTCGGGAGCAAACTGATGGTCTGATTGCCAGAGTTTGTATGGATACGTATTCAGATAGGTGAAAATATCCGTAGATCTACTGATACCGCCGAGAACCCTGGCGTCGTCTGTTTGGGCTTGAGTCGTATTTAAGTTGAATGCAAAAAGCACGGTTGCTAGACATATTAGACCTTTTAAAATTAAGCGTTTCTTCATAATACCGTCATACTCCTTTAAAAATACTGTATAATAATTTTATTGTACCACGAAAGTGAGTGGAGTGAAGTTATGCAGCACGGCAGGAAGATAAAAAGCACCCTGTATATCCGGTGCAAACCGATAATAATAATGACGGCATTCCAGCCATGGGGGAATCTTTTTATACATAAATGATATCGCAAGAGATAAAAGAGGAATACAGATGGCGCCACATCTGATAAGGGAAATCGGGTCCTTTGGACGAATAATCTTTTCAACCCCAATACAGAAATTCCGGCAAAATCTCCGCGTGGAATTTATTAACAGGAATTAGCCATTTCTGTGTCGAATATTATTATATTACCCATTTTATCATGACCGAAGAAGGACATAGCAATGGAGATTTTTAATAATACCACAAAAGTCGTCAAAGATGATTTGGCAAAGAAACTCAATCCGAACAGCAAAATTTCGATTGCGTCCGCTTGTTTTTCTATTTATGCCTATCAGGAACTGCGGGAGCAATTGCAGGCGTGTGAAGAATTCCGCTTTCTCTTTACGTCGCCGACTTTTGTTGCCGAGAAAACACCAAAAGAACGGCGGGAGTTCTATATCTCTCGTCTTCGGCGCGAAAAAAGTCTGTATGGCACGGAATTTGAAGTGCGCTTGCGCAATGAATTGAAACAGAAGGCCGTCGCCAAAGAATGCGCCGATTGGATGCGGAAAAAAGCACGTTTTAAGTCGAATAGAACCTGCGAAGGCATGAATAATTTCATGCTCCTTTCTGATGGGCAAGAGACCTACACGTATTCACCCTTGAACAGTTTCACGACCGTCGATCTTGGCTGCGAACGGGGAAATAATCTTGCCAACATCGTGAGCCGTTTTGAGAATCCGGCTAGTAGGGAATTCTTAAAGCTCTTCGATACGATATGGAATGATGAAGAACAACTAAAGGATGTTACGGAAGACGTCATCGATATGATTTCTGTCGTCTATCAGGAAAATTCGCCGGAATTGATATACTTCATGACCTTATACAATATTTTCAGTGAATTTTTAGAAGATTTGTCCGAGGATATTCTGCCCAACGAGGCGACGGGTTTTAAAAACAGCAAAGTCTGGCAGAAACTGTATCATTTCCAAAAAGATGCGGCTCTTGGCATCATCAACAAGTTGGAGCAGTATAACGGATGTATTTTAGCCGACAGCGTCGGCCTGGGGAAGACCTTTACAGCCTTAGCCGTCATAAAATATTACGAGGGGCGGAACAAGAACGTATTGGTTCTCTGCCCAAAGAAGCTTTCTGAAAACTGGATGACCTACCGCGGCAATCTGATCAACAATCCCTTGGCAGAAGACCGCTTCCGCTATGACGTCCTTTATCATACTGACTTGTCCCGGAAGGGCGGAAGGTCTGCGATTGGCCTTCCTATCGATCAGATTAATTGGAGCAATTATGATTTAGTCGTTATTGACGAAAGTCATAACTTCCGCAACGGCATCGGGACTGATTCGCGCGGCGGCGAGAAAGAAAACCGCTACATGCGGCTCATGAATCGGGTCATCAAGCCCGGAGTCCGTACGAAGGTTTTGATGCTGTCGGCGACACCGGTAAACAACCGCTTCTTTGATTTGCGCAATCAGTTGGCACTAGCCTATGAAGGAAATGCCGACGAAATCAATGAGAAGCTGCCGACGAAATCGGACATCGATACCATTTTCCGTCAGGCTCAAAAATCCTATAACGCCTGGTGTAAGCTTCCGGAAGACGAGCGAACGACGAAAACCTTGCTGTCTCGACTCGATTTTGACTTCTTCGAAGTTCTCGATGCCGTCACCATTGCCCGGTCGCGGCACCATATCCAAAACTATTACGATACGAAGGATATCGGGACCTTTCCGGAGCGGAATAAGCCAATTTCACTGAATCCGAAATTGACGACGCGAAAAGGGGCCATCAACTATAAAGAAATCTATGAAACGCTGAATGATTTGAAGCTGACCATCTATACGCCGACTCAATTCATTCTGCGCAGTAAAGTGCCAAAGTATCTCTCCCAAAAAGAAACGGAAAACTTCCGCATGGGTCGTGAAGCGGGCATCCAGCGTCTGATGAGTATCAATCTCTTGAAACGCATGGAAAGCTCCGTCCATTCCTTCCTTCTGACGGTGGAACGGATTTACCATTATCTTGACGAGACGTCACAAACGATCGATCGCTTTATCCAATGTGGTACCGGTAATCTCGACGAGGTCGTCGACCTTTCTGGAACTGCGGCTGACTTTGATGACGACGATCAGAATACGGAGTTCTTTACGGTCGGTAAGAAAATACAGATTGATCTGCGGGACATGGATTACATTTCTTGGCAGCGCGATATTGAGGACGATAAAGAAACACTGGCCCATCTCATCGACATGGTTAAGGATATTACGCCGAAATATGACTACAAGCTGAACAAACTCTTGAAAGTCATTGTGGATAAGGAAGCCAGTCCCATAAATCCGGGCAATCGCAAAATCCTGATTTTCACGGCCTTTGCCGATACGGCAGAATATCTCTACGATTATATTGCCCCCAAAGCGAAATCCAAGGGCTTGAACACGGCCTTGGTAACCGGTAGTGTAGAGGGGCGGACGACGATTCCAAAATTCAAAGCAGAAATGAATCATGTCCTGACTTGTTTCTCTCCGCTATCGAAAGATCGAGATGTGTTGTTTCCCGAAGATACGCAGCATGACATCGATATCCTGATTGCTACGGACTGCATTTCCGAAGGTCAGAATCTTCAAGACTGCGACTACTGTATCAACTACGATATCCATTGGAATCCCGTGCGCATCATCCAGCGTTTCGGCCGCATCGATCGTATTGGCAGCCGTAATAAAGTCATTCAGCTCGTCAATTTCTGGCCTGATTTAACCCTCGACGAGTACATCAATTTGAAAGATCGCGTCGAAACGAGGATGCGCATTTCTGTCATGACCTCGACAGGCGACGATGATCTGATCAATCAGGAAGAAACAGGGGATTTGCAATATCGTAAATCTCAGCTGAAAAAACTGAAGGAAGAAGTCGTCGATTTGGAGGATATGAGCTCCGGCGTGTCCATTGTCGACCTGGGCCTGAATGATTTTCGCATGGATTTATTGGCTTATAGGAAGGACCACCCGGACATCGACCACCTTCCTTTTGGAATCCATGCCGTCGTTCCCGGTGAAAAGCCCGGCGTCATTTTCGTCTTGAAGAACATCAATGAACATATTGACGTCAAACATCAAAATCGCCTGCACCCGTTCTATATGGTCTATGTAAGCTGTGAGGGCGATATCATTACCAATCACTTGCAGCCCAAGGATACACTGGATCTTTTGCGCCGTATGGCAAGGGGAAGGGCAGAACCGGACAGTGCTTGTTGCCATCGCTTTAACAAACAGACCAAAGATGGGCGAGATATGAAAAACGTCTCTAAGCTGCTGGAAGATGCCATCGGTTCGATCATCGAGGTCAAAGATGAAGAAGACATTGCCAGTTTCTTTTCTGCCGGCGAAACGACCTTCCAGAGCGGCGGTTTTTCCGGCCTTGAGGACTTTGAACTGATTTGCTTTATGGTGGTGATGTAAATGATTGAATTTCCGGAAAGCACTAAAGTTGGCCGACGACTGCCGAAGGAGGCCTTTTACAAGCATCTGCCCTTGACGCCGTCGCTGAAGAAAAAATTCGTCTCTGACGTAGAAACTATCTTTGTAGAAAACAGCCTGACAGCAAAAAATCTTAATCTTTCGCAAGAAACAGAGATCAAAGAAATCTTGCTCCTTTCAATCATCTTGAAGAAACAGGAATTTGATACCAAAATCGTCGAAGCCATTGCCAAACAAAACCCGCATCCCCTCATTTTTCGTTTGGCCTATGGTGAAGACGTACAGTTGGCAATTTACCATCATAAGCTCTACCGAGGTGAGTGGAATCGGGAAGAGAATATGAATCTGGTTCTTGACGGCAATTTGACGGATATATGGGAGAACCTCATCCGTCAAATTGCCGTGCGCTCCGAAAATATGCATCCACAGAGGACACAGAGCCTGGATGAACAACTGAAAACTCAAGCCGACATCGAGCGCCTGAAAAAACTGATTCAAAGGACCGCAACGGCCGCTTGGAAAGAAATACAGCCGAAAAAGAGGTTCGAGCTCTATACGGAGCTTCAGAAATATAAAAAAAAATTGGAGGAAATCACCCATGGACAAGCTTGATATGCAGACCCCTGATATAGCAGAGGAAAATTACAAAAAATTGGCGGAACTCTTCCCCAATGCCGTAACCGAAAGTATTGACGAAGAGGGAAATGTCGTTCGCGCTATTGATAAGGACGTCCTCATGCAGGAAATCAATACGACCGTCGTAGAAGGACAGCAAGAGCGCTATCAATTTACCTGGCCGGATAAGAAACAGTCTATACTTTTAGCCAATCAGCCCATTGCCAAGACCTTACGCCTCAATCGAGAAAAATCTGTGAGTCGAAATTGTGTACGGGGGGGGGGACATTGATAGCGAGAATATATACATCGAAGGCGATAACCTCGATGCCCTAAAACTGTTGCGGGAAACGTACCTTGGAAAAGTCAAGATGATCTATATCGATCCGCCTTATAATACAGGGCATGACTTCATCTATGAAGACGATTTTTCACAAGACGCCAGTGAATATATGGACAATAGCGGCCAAAAAGATGAAGAGGGGAACTGGCTTGTACAAAGGGAAGAAGATCGCTTTGTACAAAATAGTGCTTCCAATGGGCGATTTCATACGGATTGGCTAAATATGTTGTATCCACGATTGAAGATTGCGAGGGATTTTCTTACCGAAGATGGAGTTATTTTTATAAGTATTAATGACTATGAAGTTGGAAATTTACAAAAAATTTGCGATGAAATATTCGGACATGAACATTATCTGGGGACAATTGTCTGGAAAGCAAGGGTTAAACCGGTAAATATAGGTAAGGCTAAGTATAAGCCACAAAAGGAAATTGATTATGTTTTATGTTATGAAAGAACCTCTAAATCTAACTTTTATCCACTTTACAAAGGCGGCAAAAGGTCATATCCGTATTTAATTGATAATAGAAAGTATCGATTGGCAACAATTTTAAAATCTAATAGAGGGACAAATTATCGTTCGACGATGTCGTTTGAACTGAATGGTTTTACGCCTGATGAGGGGCAACGCTGGCAGGCTGGCAAAAATGAGATTAAACGTCTTTGGGATAATGGCTATATAGAATTCAAAGAGAAAACTCCTTTTAGAAGATATTATGAAGATGAGGAAAAAGAAGAACATAGTCCTTTTTATTGCTTTATGGAGAAAGAATGGTCTTCGACTTCTGAACTGGGTAAGTTGGAGTTAAATGCATTATTAGGGGATTTTCATGGATTTGATACAGTTAAACCAGTTACGTTACTAAAAACTTTAATCATGGCATGTACGAATGAAGATGATTATATATTAGATTTTTTTGCAGGTTCATCCACAACTGCCCATGCATTATTCCGGCTTAATGCGCAAATGAAATCACAGCGAAAGTTCATTAATATACAAATTCCAGAAATTTGTTCTTCATCAAGTAAGGTTAATGGAAAATTTGTTAATACTATTTGCGATATCGGAGAAGAACGCATTTTTTGTGCCAGTAAAAAAATCAAGGAAGAAACGGGGGACGACATCGATTACGGTTTCCGTTGCTTTACAGTTGATTCTTCCAATATGAAAGACGTCTACTATCGGCCCAACGATATCGACCAGATGACCTTGGAAGACTATACGGATAATATCAAGGAAGATCGGACGCCAGAAGACTTATTGATTCAGGTCATGCTGGACCTTGGCGTACTCCTTTCTTCTAAGATTGAAGAAAAGGACATTGCCGGTAAGAAGATCTTTTCGGTACAGGACGGGTATCTCATCGCATGCTTTGATGAGAAGGTGACCGACGAAGTCGTGACTGCTATTGCCAAGGAACATCCTTTCTACGCCGTTTTCCGTGACAGCAGCATAGCTGATGACAGTGTGGCTGCCAACTTTGAGCAGATCTTTGCGACTTACAGCCCGCAGACCGTAAGGAAGGTGTTGTAAGATGGCAGATATGAAGTTCAAATTTACCATTCAGCAGTATCAGACTGATGCCGTCAACAGTGTCGTCCAAGTCTTTAACGGTCAGCCATTTCAGGAAAGACTAAGTTATCGCCGTGATACAGGGACTCAAGCCGAGGAGGATGCGAAAAAGTATGGTGACAGTCTCTTCGCCGAAGCCGATTCCCTGGGCTTTTCTAATTCGGAGATCGCACTGAGCCAAGAACAGCTCCTAAAAAATATCCAAGCTGTCCAGACTGATTATAATATTACACTTTCCGACAAGCTGATAAAGCCGATGGGGGCTTGCTCCATCGATGTGGAAATGGAAACGGGGACCGGAAAGACCTACGTCTACATCAAGACCATGTTTGAATTGAATCAGCGATACGGATGGAGCAAGTTCATTGTCGTCGTTCCTTCTATCGCGATTCGTGAAGGCGTACAGAAGAGCTTTCAGACGATGCAGGACCATTTTATGGAGCTATACGGGAAAAAAGCCCGATTCTTTGTCTATAATTCAAATAATCTGACTGATATCGATACCTTCAGCTCCAGTGCCGACCTGTCCGTCATGATCATTAATACTCAGGCCTTCAATTCATCCTTTGACAGCAAGAGAAATAAAGAAGGCCGCGGTGGAGACAAGGCGGCTCGTATTATCTTTACGTCCCGCGATGAGTTCGGCTCGCGCGTTCCTATGGAGGTCATCGCTGCCAATCGGCCGATTATTATTATGGACGAGCCCCAAAAAATGAGCGGCGATAAAACACAGAAAGGACTGAAGAAATTCAATCCGCTATTCATTTTGAATTATTCTGCCACTCATAAGGAGCAGCATAATCTGGTCTACGTACTGGATGCCTTAGATGCCTATCGCATGAAACTGGTCAAGAAAATCGAGGTCAAAGGCTTTGAGGTCAAAAACCTGCACGGGACGGACAGCTATTTATTCTTGGAAGAAATCGTAGTCTCGCCCAAAGATCCGCCTAAGGCCCGGTTGGAATTTGAAATCAGCTATGGTAGAGGCATCAAGCGTGAGACCAGAAAGGTCGGTGTCGATGACGACTTATACGCCCTTTCTAAGGGAATGGAGCAATATAAGGGATTCCATATAAATGATATTAATCCAAAGGAAAAGCTGATTACCTTTACTAATGGCGTCGAAATCAACGTCGGGGAAGTCTTGGGCGATGTAGGCGAAAAAAATATCCGCCGCGTCCAGATTCGAGAAACCATCCGTTCTCACTTTAAGAAGGAAAGGGAGCTCTATTCGCGTGGCATCAAGACTTTGTCTCTCTTCTTTATCGACAAAGTCGAACATTACCGTAAATACGATGAAGCCGGCAATGAATTGGAAGCGGAGTATGCAAAAATCTTTGAAGAAGAATACCTGATGGCCCTCAATGAAGAGCAGAGTCTCTTTGATGATTCTCCGTATGGACAATATCTTAAGAACATCGATGTCCACAATACCCATGCCGGCTATTTCAGCATCGATAAAAAAGGGCATTCTATTGACTCTAAAGTAAAAAAAGGGGCTGATGTCAGTGATGATGAATCGGCCTACGAACTGATTTTAAAAGATAAGGAACGGCTCTTGTCCTTTGAAAATCCCGTGCGCTTCATTTTCTCTCACTCGGCCCTGCGCGAAGGTTGGGACAATCCCAATGTCTTCCAAATCTGCACCTTGAAACACGGCGGTGACAGCACGACCAATAAGCGTCAGGAAGTAGGACGAGGTCTGCGGCTTTGCGTCAATCAGGCCGGCGATCGCATGGATGAGAACGTCTTGGGCTCAGAAGTACATGACGTGAACCAGCTGACGGTCATCGCCAGTGAAGGCTACAAGGATTATGTTGCCTCGCTGCAAAAATCAATTATCGAAGACTTACGCGAACGTCCGACGAAAATCACGATGGATTATTTCCAAGGGAAAAGAATGCACCTTGGCAGTGATACCTTTACCATAACCAAGGACCAGGCTCAGACTATTTTTTTCTATTTAGCTACCAACCACTATATCAATGAAGATGGGCAAGTGACGGACACATACCGTGCCGATATGGAAAATAAAACCTTGAAGCCCTTGCCGGACAAGATACAAAAACTCAGTCAGGGCGTTCATGCTTTGGTCCAGTTTGCCTTTGATAAACACGCGGTAGACGACATGTTTGAAGATGGTCACGTAACCAAGATTCCTGAAAATCGCCTGAATGATAATTTCTATAAAAAAGAATTTCAGACTCTTTGGAATTACATCAACCATAAGTACTCCTATACGGTTCACTTCGACAGCGACGAGCTGGTACAAAACGCTATCCGTCATATTGATGAAAAGCTCTTCGTATCACGCTTGCGCTATACGATAACCCAAGGGGGGCAGACTGATGATTGGTCCGCTGAATCGCTGAAAGCCGGAACGGGTTTTAAGGTAAGAGAGACTAAGAATAATGATTTAGTTCAGTCCGGCATAAGCCAGATTAAATACGATTTGATCGGAAAAATTGGAGCAGGAACTCATCTTACCCGGCGGACGGTGGTCCGTATCTTAAAAGGAATACTGCCGATAAAGTTTGCCATGTACCGTAGCAATCCGGAAGAATTCATTGCCAAAACCATTAAGCTGATTAACGAAGAAAAAGCGACGATGATCGTCAATGACATTACCTACAATCAGACCGACGGGACCTATGATTCTGAAATTTTCACGGTAGAGAAAAATAAAGACTTTTCTAAGGCGTATCGGGCTCGGAAGAGCATACAAGATTATGTCTTTACCGATGGATTTTCCGAAAAATCAGTAGAACGAAGATTTGCCGAAGACATGGATGCCGACGATAAAGTCGTCGTCTATGCCAAACTTCCTCGCGGTTTCCAGATACCGACACCGGTGGGAAACTATGCACCGGACTGGGCCATTGCCTTTAAAAAGGACGCCGTGAAGCACATCTATTTCATTGCCGAAACCAAAGGCTCCATGGACAGCATGGATCTGCGTCCCATCGAGCAAGCTAAAATAGCGTGTGCGAAAAAGTTGTTCAACGAAATTTCGACAGACGAAGTCGTTTATGAACAAGTCGACACGTATCAAAATCTACTGAATATCATGGATGCCATGTAATAAGACGAGCAGGGCTGCCCTTGATGGGGGAGTCCTGTTTTTTGTTAGCAGGAAAATTTCTCGGATATGTCGAAATGGTACTATAAGTATACTTTGATGATCGGACATAAAATATAAGTAGGTGAGCTTATTATGAGTACATTTAATGGTGAAGCGTATGACGATGAATTGGATCAGATGATTTGTGATGAATATTTTCCTATGCGGCTAGATCGATTTTCCTTTTTTGATACAGATAGCGAGTGTACCGATTTGCTGGATGTTTTGGAGATGTATCAGGAATCGAAATATTTTCTTTCTGACTTTTTAAATGCAGCTTTTATCAAAAATATGCGGGATTTTTTTTGTAGTTCTCATTATACCGATACACGGCGTCGGATTGAAGCTTTTTTTCGAAAAGCAGCCCTTGGGCGCTACTATAACGAAGACGTTATTGAGGATGTGGAGGTCGAAGCTGCTTTTAAGTTTGCCTTTCCTTTCTTGACCAAGGAGCACTGCCAAATATTAACCGGGAATTATCTCTATTTCCCGTTGATTCCGTCTGTCGTAGAGGGAATCAAAATTTTTGCTGATTTACAAGAAAAAAATATCCCCATAGCGATTTGGGACAGTCCTTCTTTATTTCCAGAAGACCCTTTGCCGGATACGGTGACGTATATGGTGCGCTTTTTCGATAGGCTGCAAAATGAAAATGCAGATTACAAGCGATTTCAACTAGAAAGCTTTCTAAAGCTCTTAGCCGATGCCCCCGTAGGAATCGGTACCCAGCAGGTAATCGAAGAATTTGACTTGCCAAAACCCGGCGCTTTGCAGATTTTAGAGATGGCTGAAAAGGTATCTGCCACGGCGGAAACTCGGCCTATCGATGATTTAGGCATGAGTGCAAGCGAAGCGTTATATGAAAAAACAGGGCTGATCTTCAGCGAGTATGTGACCCCAGAGCAACAGTCAGACACCCTATACTTAAACTTAGCACTCTTACGGAAATATAATGCTGATTATCCCTACGAAGTTCATGAATTCAGCTTTTCGAGCAATCCCGATTTTTATACGGAGGTCTTAAAGGCCTTCGATACTCCTGATAAATTTTTCTGGGCTGAGCCGCAGGCTTTAATCAAACGGGTCGAAGATACTGTATTTGCAGCTGCTTACGGCAGTCAGGAAGATTTTATGGAGATCTATCAGTTTAAGTCAAAAAACGCTTTGAAACGGAAAGTACTGCTCGATGCGGCACCCTTAGTCGCCGCCGTTCGTATTGCCGCGGCTTATGGCAGATGCCCTTCATATCCTATTTTTGAAGGCATTCCAACAATTATAGAAGCTTTCGGACTGGACAGCTCTTATGTCTTACAACGGACGTGTCAATATATTCTTGATTTAGGATATCCCCTCATTTATGAAACTTTGAAGTTAGCACGACCTACTTTCGAGCAGATTGTCGATGTAGCTGCTGAAGGAACGACCAGTTGGTGGGCTAGGGAAATATTCCATTATTTGCTGGAGATGAAGCATTCGCCGGAGTTAGAAGAGGATATCGACCAAACGCTGGCGGAATACGAGGAGGATGAAGTGGAGAACACCGAAGAAGAGGAGGTTTTATCAACACTTAACGTGGAGGACTTTCTAAGCAAGGCAGCGGACTGGATGGTAGACATCAAGGCATATAACCGGAAGTATTACAGGGAACTGATGAAGAAGGGAAAACAGGAAGCCTTGATGGAAGTGGCGAAAATATTGTTCTTGGAGCATAACAAATATCTGGCAATGAGAGCAGCCATGTGGCAGAAACTGGACAGGGATGAACTGGAACCGTGCCAGGATGCGGACTCCTTCACACGGGAACAACGACGAAATGAAATCGAGATGCAGTGCAGGGAATTAATTCAGGAAGAATTGAACCATATTTTTCTTTATGATTAAGTGAAGGGTAAGACACATCTAGAATATTATCTCTACAATCTTATTGAATAAGACGAGCAGGGCTTCAATTTATTGAAGTCCTGTTTTTTGTTAGCAGGAATTTTCTCTTTTGTGTCGAATTTGTAATATATAATACACTTTTTATGCGTTCAGGAACGGTGGCGATAATCGTTGGGTAAGAAGGGGTCATCTGGATACAAACAGGGAACAAATTCTACGGTTGATATAGTTCGATTAAAAGAAGGTGAAAAGCGCAGAGATAAGCGTAAGTGTCTGCATTATGGTCGTGGCAGTCAAAACAAATGTGGATTTGGAAATGGGGAATGTATCAGCACATCTCAGTGTTCGGATTATACGGAGGATAAAAGCCCTGAGAATGTGGAAAAATATTATCCCGGCTATGATTTGATTGAAAGAGCCACTGTTTATGAGGCTGATAGGGATTTGTTTGAACGTACTTTAAAAAACGCCCAGCGTCATCATATCCGCTCGATGTTCCAAGTTGCCCAATATTATGAGTCGGGAACCGGAGTTGCAAAAGATTATATTCAAGCCAGAAAATGGTATATGGATTCTTTTCGTATGGGGAGACAGTATGGAGCTGTCGCTGTAGGAAACTTATATGAGCATGGACTGGGAACGAAGAAAAATTTGCCGAAGGCCTTGGAATGATATGAACAAGGGGCAGCTGTCAATGAACCGGGAGCTCAAAAAAGAGCTAAAAAGCTGAGAAACTTACTTTTAGCGAAAATGAGTAAACCTGTACAAACTCCAGCTATGTTACTGGCGAGAGATATCGCCAATGAATCGACCACTCAAGACGGTGCAGCATCACTGAACGAAGGTGTTTCTCCGAAAGAAAGTACAAGTATGCCCATCTCAGCTTTTTCACCGGCACAAATGATGGTCAATGAAGCGGTAATGCAAGAAGACGCAGCGATACAGAAGGAGCCCATCTCTCTGAAAGCAGGTACAACCGCACAATCTCCGGTCGTTTCAGTGCCGGAAGAAATGAAAGCAGAAACGGTTCCCCTTATTGAAAATCCTGTTGATCCTTCTCCGAAGGAAATGCAGGAAGAAGCGGTCCGCAGTACGGATCCGTGGGTTTTGGGTAACGAGGCTTATCTCCAAGAACAGTGGCGTGATGCCTATCGATACTTTAAGCGGGCTGCTAAAACGGGTAAGGCCAAAGTATTTCGCAAGCTGGCGGATATGTATTATGAAGGAATCGGCCTTCCAGAGGCAGATTATAAAAAAGCTTTCCAGTATTATAAATTGGCGGCTGCAAAAGGAGGTGCCTATTCCATGTATCGATTAGGAATGATGTACATCTATGGAGAAGGCGTTGAGCCGTCTAAATTGGATGCCTTGGCCTGGTTGGGCTCTGCTGTGGAGTCCGGTTACCAAAACGCAAAAGCTGATTATGAACGAGTGGATAATGAACTGCAGCTGGATGACATAATTCCGGCTGAAAAGCTATTTCTAATCAAGATGTGAGATATTCACTTTCCATATTGAAAGAACCGTGCACTATTGACCGAAGGAGTGCTGATGATGTGGAGGGAGACTAAGGAGTTTCTTCATGAATTATTAATAAATGCGGCTCTTATTGTTGGCGCCTGTTTTTTGAACTGGTTGTGGGACTTTGCCCTTGATTATGTGATTGTCAATTATTTAGGGCAAAAGGATGAAATCATCATCGGTATCTTAAATATGGCCTTCAATTACTTTTTCGGCGGCATTTTGAATCTCATTAATTTGGGTGTTGCTGCATATACCTTATGGAATATAGGCGGCTTTATCTACTATTATTTGAGCTATCCTGCCATCGAATTCAAAGAATGGATCGGAAAATTCTTAGGGACGATCGCCGGTACCGGCTTGTTGGTAGGTGTGGTATTAGGCGTTGTGATTGCCTATATTAAATTGTCGACGTTATTTGAAAATGCCATTACGTTGCTTGTGATGATGATTGCTATTCACTTGCTTTTGGTGGTCCTGTTTTTCGTGATTCCACTGTTAGCGTTGTGCCTACTGTTTTCTGCCCATCGCTTTGTATTCAGGCGAAATCAGTACTTTTATCTGCTGTTGCCGATTGTCATTGGTGTCGATATTTATATTGCACAATTCCTCTATGATTGGTTTGCTTCCGGGGTTACGACGGATAGAGCCCTTGAGCTGCTCGGTGTAGCCTGGGACTACTACAAAGCTCATTGTGTCACTTGGGGAAATCAGTTGAATGAATTCTTTGAGGGAAATAAAAGTTTTAATGGGTTATTTAAGTAGGTTATCAGATGATGCGTGAAAAGGCGGGTGTAGGGAATAATGAAGAAAATCATCTTATTGCTGGTCTGTTTTTGCTGCATGTTTTTCACAGGAGGCACGGCTTTCGCCACTAAAGTTCCTCCGTTCGGTACACAGGGGTATTTTGCCGGGATTCCCCGGTTCCTTGGCGGAGATAAGAATATTATCTGTGTTGAAGTTCGTAAGGGGTATGGCACGTATTTGGACATAAGCTCGATACGGGTAGAGAAAAATGAACCGCCGCAGCATATCATTGCGGTAACAGTTTATTTAGTGCCCGATGTTTTTAAAGGCTCGACGAAGATTACCAAGGTTTTACCGAAACGGTTCTTTTATAATACCGACTTGAGAGAAATGTATTATGACCAAGGCGGCAATTCGAATTGGCAATATATCGATCCGGAGGGATCCATGGCAACAACCAGTGTCGTCATGCCTGCAGGAGAAATGGCTTTCTATTTGGTGTATCATGAAAAATTTTATGGCAACGGCAGCCATTACGGCCATGTATATGGCAGGAATATTCCCAATTTTACAGATGATTTCTATACGTTATAGATATATTTCTTACAATATCGCAATGAGAGAAAGGAGAATTTCTTTATGAGTAATTCTGACACCAAAGAAGCCATGGGGTATGAAAAGCAATTTTCTACAGACTATGAGTTGAATCTAGACGATTGGGATGAAAAAACAAGGCGAGATATAGCATCAGCTCTTTATTACAGAGAACAAAAAGGATTCCAAATGGGAATGAAATTAGGCAGCGAATTAATCAAAAAATTAGAAAAAGATGGGAGGGAGTCAGATATTGATAGAGCTTTGGATGATTTTGCCTATCTTGAGAAATTAATGAAAGAGTACCATTTGAAATGAAGGTCACTAAAAAAGCCTTTAGAATCGATACGTTCTTCTTCGTATTATGATCCTGTAAATAGGGTTCTCTTTATTAGGCCTATATATAGACGATCATGTAATCATAGGGGTGATTGTGGTGAAAATTATTAGCCAGCGGGACGCAAGGAAGGACTTCTTTAAGATTGCCCAAGAAGTCAATGAAAGGAGCATTCCCGTTATGGTTGCCGGTAAGGATTCAATCGACGATGTCGTTATTTTGAGCAAATCCGACTATGATTCGTTGATGGAAACCTTGCATCTGTACGGCGTTCCCGGAATGGCAGAAAAGTTAAGCCGTGCTGAAAAAGAGGCAGGGATACCGTTTACTTCCTTAGCGGATATTTCGGATGCCTAAGAACTAAATCATACTAGAAAAATGCCTTGTAATGAATCGCCCTCTTAAAGTTGGACTCAAAAACTAACTTTAGGGGGCATTTTTTTGTGGCAAAATAGGTCCTGAAAATAGGTGCAATCGGAGCTATTCATCAATTTGCCGGTGGGTATTTTTTTGTTGTCCATGGTGTCTGATTTTTAGCTGCATTGAAATAGCATAGGGTGTTTAAAATGTTTTTTGGATATGATAGAATGGACCTGCGGAGAACTCTTGTTGGTATTTTTGTATTGAATGTATCATACGTGAGGTCTTCGTTTTGTCTCTTCTGTATCCGAATTCATGATCCAATCGACTGTGACCATTAACTTGAGGAATTTTGTCAATGAAGGGAGAAGAACCATGCATGTCACGAGTATTGTTTTAGGCGTCGTTTTTACGATTGCCGGTTTCCTGTTTGCCTGTGGGAAGATACATATTCGCCTGTCAAACTGGAAAAACATGCCTGAGGAAGAAAAGGAAAAGATCGATATTGTACCCCTTTGCCATAATGTCGGGGCCATCATTACTTTAAGCGGACTTATTTTCCTTCTAAACGGTCTGTGGGCCGACTTTACGGGCTCTTGGTTTACTATCACTATGGTTGTATGGTTTATTGTCGCGGCATTGGATCTGCTATATATTGAAAAAAGTCATCGGTATCAAAAATAATGGAAGATGAGGAGGCAGGAAAATGGAAAAGAAAGAAAATCGCAAAGCCGTCCGCCTGACAGCCCAGCAGACGGCCCTCCGTGAAAAATTGAATCAGCGCATCGAACATGCAGCGACCAATCCCATCGAAGATCTTTTGAAGAGTCTGCATGCGACCCTTCACGGGCTGGATGAAGAAACCGTATCGGTAAATCGGGATAAGTACGGTTCCAATAAAGTCACCCGTGAAAAACAGAAATCTCTGGCCACACGCCTGGCCGAAGCCTTTATTAATCCCTTTACGGCCATTCTCTTTTTCCTGGCCATCGTTTCGACCATGACCGACATCGTGTTCCCGCTTTTTTCGATGTGGGGCAGCACGCCTGACGATTTCAATCCGGTAACGGTCATCGTCATCGTCGTCATGGTCCTCATTTCCGGGACCCTTCGTTTTATCCAGGAATCGAGAAGTGGGAATGCGGCAGAAAAACTGCTTTCCATGATTACGACGACTTGTACGGTCACCCGTGAAGGGCAGGAAAGAATCGAGATTCCCTTAGATGAACTGGTTGTCGGTGACATCGTTCATTTATCGGCCGGCGACATGATTCCTGCCGACGTTCGCATGCTGACGGCCAAGGACTTGTTTGTCAGCCAGTCCAGCCTGACCGGTGAAAGTGAACCGATTGAAAAGACGGGAAATGTCAGTGCCAAAAAAGATTCTGTCACGGAATATACGAACATTGCCTTTATGGGCAGTAACGTCATTTCCGGCAGTGCGACGGCGGTGGTCATCAGCACCGGCGATCAGACTCTGTTTGGATCCATGGCCTCGGCCCTTGCCGGCGAAGCCGTGGAAACCAGTTTTACCAGAGGGGTCAATGCTGTTTCCTGGGTCCTGATCCGGTTCATGGTTGTCATGGTGCCCTTGGTATTCTTCATTAACGGGATTACCAAAGATGACTGGCTGGATGCCTTCTTATTCGGTATTTCCATTGCTGTCGGCCTGACGCCGGAAATGCTGCCCATGATTGTAACGACCTGCTTGGCTAAAGGGGCCGTTTCCATGAGTCAGAAGCAGACCATCGTCAAAAATCTGAACTCCATCCAGAACTTTGGCGCCATCGACATCCTCTGCACGGACAAGACGGGGACACTGACTCAGGACAAGGTCGTCCTGGAATATCACCTCAATGTCAATGGCGAAGAAGATACGCGGGTCTTGCGTCATGCCTATTTGAACAGTTATTTCCAAACGGGATATAAAAACCTCATGGACCTGGCCGTCATTCACCGGACGGAAGAGGAAGAAGCCCAGGATCCGAAACTGGTCGACCTCTCGGAAAATTACGTCAAGGTCGATGAAATCCCATTTGACTTCGCCCGCCGCCGACTGACGACGGTGGTCAAGAATAAGAACGGCAAGACGCAGATGGTAACCAAGGGGGCCGTCGAAGAAATGCTCTCCATCTGCTCCTTTGCTGATTGTGACGGCAGCGTACAGCCCCTCACAGACGCACTGCGCCAGCGTATTTTGGATACGGTCGATAATTTGAATGACAAGGGCTTCCGCGTCCTTGCCGTGGCCCAGAAAAGCAATCCGTCACCGGTTGGTGCCTTCGGCGTCAAAGACGAATGCGACATGGTCTTGATTGGCTATCTGGCCTTCCTGGATCCGCCGAAAGAATCGACGGCCGATGCCATTGGTGCCTTGAAAGCCCATGGTGTTCATACCAAAATCCTGACCGGTGATAATGATAAGGTAACCCGTACGATCTGCAAACAGGTCGGTATGGAAGTGCGCAACATGCTCCTCGGATCTGATCTCGATCGTATGACCGATGCCGATTTGGCCAAGGCCGCCGAAACGACGGATGTCTTTGCCAAGCTGACGCCGGATCAGAAATCGCGTGTCGTTTCCGTCCTTCGGGAAAACGGCCACACCGTCGGTTACATGGGGGACGGCATCAATGATGCTGCTGCCATGAAGGCCGCCGATATCGGCATATCCGTCGACACGGCTGTCGATGTTGCCAAGGAATCGGCCGACATCATTTTACTGGAAAAAGATCTGATGGTACTCGATGACGGCATCATTGAAGGCCGCAAGACCTATGCCAACATGATTAAGTACATCAAGATGACGGCGTCGTCTAACTTCGGCAACATGTTTTCCGTACTGGCAGCTTCGGCGCTGCTGCCGTTCCTGCCGATGATGAGCCTTCAGCTGATCTTGCTGAACCTGATTTATGATTTGTCCTGCACGGCCATTCCCTGGGATAACGTCGATGAAGAATTCATCACCGTCCCGCGGAAATGGGATGCCTCCAGTGTCGGCAGTTTCATGATGTGGCTTGGGCCGACGAGTTCCATCTTTGACTTTACGACCTACGCCTTCATGTATTTTATCTTTTGCCCGATGTTTGTTTCAAACGGCATCTTATTTAACGATCTGCCCACGTATTACAGCGGAGCCGAACTTACGAGAATGCAGATTCAGTATATCGGCATGTTCCAGGCCGGGTGGTTCGTCGAATCCATGTGGAGCCAGACCCTGGTCATTCACATGATCCGGACGCCAAAACTCCCGTTCATCCAGAGCCATGCATCGGCTCCGGTCATGTTCTTTACATTGACCGGTATCGCCGTCCTGACGGCCATTCCGTTTTCACCGCTGGGACCGGCCCTTGGCTTTACCGATTTGCCGCTCATTTACTTTGCCTATCTGATTCCATGCATTCTGCTGTACATGGTCTTGGCAACGAGTGTCAAAAAAGCATACGTCCGCCATTACGGCGAGCTGCTCTAGGAGGTGTGACTCATGATATTGGATTGGGAAGGACTTTGGATCGATATTTTTGGAAGAGGCGAATGGCTGGGAATCAATATGGGATTCTGGGTAGCCATGGCAGTCGTGCTGCTGATTGTCATTATCATGAATGCCGTCGTTTGGGGTATGAAACCCAAGGTCAGAAAAGAAGAATAGATTCCAGATCATCAATTCGGAGTTTGTAACTACTGAAATTACTGAAATATAAAACCATGAACTTATGCAGAAAAGTCTGTGTAAGTTCATGGTTTTTTTTGCCGATATTTTGCCGCCATTGATATCAAAAAAGGAGATGATATGGGAAGTTATATTGGTAGTGAAAACGGATAAGAAATATTGCTGAGTGCAAGATAAATGGCTTAGGTATGCGGCGTATGAGATGTGGTTGAAATGGCCTGATTTTTTATTTTAAAATAACTTACGATAATTTAACGTTATCGGAAGTAATGACGTGCTTTTTCCTACCCCCGTCCCGGGCTCGGTTCTAAGGTCCGATTTTATGTTAATCAGTACATTATGTACCATGCACAACTCTTTTTCTCTCAGTGGCTTCTCGGATTCTCCCTCGTGGTTTTACCTCCTTATGACTTGTACCGGATATGGCGTCATCCTTATGAATCTATACGGGCTTATATAGGTCTATATATAGAGCTGTCCAAGCTGATTCAGATATCCGTATATGGCTCATATGAATCTATGGATTGAATCCGATCTTGTTAAATCCGTATTGAGCCGTATACGGCAATTTATGGCTTGTCATGGATGGCTGTTATGGTATAAACCGGCTGATATCGCACGATATCACGAAAAAACTTGAATGGAGCTGCCGATTTCAAGATATGTCGTTTTACTCCCTATTTAATTGATAATAATATTGAGAACACAAAAATTATCCCTCATGAAGATAGAGTCCCTGGTGTGTATTTGCTGTGGAATCCTATCTTCTTTTTACGAGTATTGGAAATTTGTATCAAATTATATTTAATAAATAATATACGTACATATTATTGAAATAAATTCATTATATTAGTACAATAAAATATAGGGTTATATAAATTGTAAAAGGAGTGGTTCCCTTGTTTCATGCTATCTTAGAATTTTTTGCTTATGCGCCGCCTGAGACAGACGGGTATGCTTGGGCCAAAGTTATATTTTCATTTGTGGGCTTTTTTCTTATATGTTATGTGATTATCCATCGGGGTGATAAATTAGTAAAAAAAGAATATGGTGCCAAATTTTTATTCGTCACAGCCTGTCTGGTATTCTTTTTTACGTTAGTGGGCACGTCTTGGTATCCGGCCCCAAATAACATTGGCCATTATATTGGCATTGTTAAAAATATTATAAAATTGGTTATAGGGATTGCACCTATTGGTTTTTCAATACATCAATGTCGAAAGTATTGGAAATTGATGGAAGAAGATGTAAAAAAGAAGAACTATGATAGCATCTACCCTACGCTGATGGTGGCCCAAGGGACCTTTTATACTTTTGTCGGTGTCGCTGCCATTCTCTTTTCTTACGATGCTGGACAAGAAAATGCTATTACCATGTTATTAAGTGGCTTGAAATTAGCCTTTATTACGTCTATTATCGGCTTAGCCTATTCGATTGCTGCTAAAAATTATTTAAAAAAAGAAGCAGATACGTTTTTTCAGGAAAAGAGAAAAAATGTCGATACTTCCTCCTCTCTTGATGAAATCGACTTTTATAAGAAACTATCCGATATTAAAAGTGATATCGCTGATTCCTACACCCAATTAAAAAGTATTGATTCATCGATAGGTCGGAATAATCTTTTTACTAAAGACCAAAGTAAATTACTAGAAAATCAAAATACACTCCTTGAGAAAACTTTAACCGAAGCGATGAATAATGCCGGAGAAGTATTGGTAAAGAAAAATAATGAAGTACTGAGCAGTACGATTAAGTCCTTTAAACAAATGATCGTAGAAACGCAAAAATCAAATCAGACCATTATGAATCAGATTTTCCAAGATCATAAGAAGATGCATGATACGATGATGGATACCTTTTCCGTTACATTAAGCGCTATGGAAGATTCGATGAGTCAAATTGACAGCACTTTAAAAAGCACGCAAACTACTGTCTCGACATTAAATACGAAATTAGAATCTACCAATATTGCGGTAGAGGTTATTAATCAATCCATCTTAGAGTTGAAGGAACCGATAGAAAAAACGAATGCGTCGCTAACTACCCTATACCAAAACACAGAGGATATTGCAAACAAATTTGCACCTCTTACTGAAAAATATAACGACATTGAAGAAAGTCTCTTGGAAAATATTGAAGCATTTAAATCGATACAAGATGTCTTGCAGCAAATGAACCAAGATATTTCAGCCGACATAGAAAATAATATTACGAAGTCATTGACTGCGGTATCCACTATGAGTAATTCTATTACATCAACGATGAACTCGTTAGATATCCATATGAAGAACCTTCGTGAAAGCATTCAGGAACAATCGGATGCCATAAAAGAGTATTCCGCACAGCTTAAGTTGGTTTCACAAGATGCTTCAACGCAGGATAAAATCATAAAAAATGGACACGATGCCATCGTAAAAGAATATGGATTAATCGTTGAACACCTGACAGCTTTAAATTCCGGATATAACAATCAAATGTTAGATGCTCAAAAGAAATATAACGACATGATGAGTCGGAATCTTTCGGATTGCATCTCCATTGTATCCGATGTGCTGCGCAGCGCTCGTGATCGGTATGTAAAAGATATTTCATCGATGGATGTTTTGATTAAAAATCTGCAAAAAGATTTGAATAATAAAAAGAACTAATAGCCGCTGAAAATGAGATGAAGGTCGTGATAACGAATGCGAAAGCGTGAAAATGATGAAACCTCTATTTGGATTTCAAATACCGATTTAATGTCGGGCTTACTCGTTCTGTTTCTGTTTATTGCAATACTCATGAATCAAGGACTGTCGGAGGCCCAGGATGAGATAAAAAAGATTACCGGAGCCTCTAATGAAGTACGAAGAGAACTGCAAGAAAGTATAAAACAGAATTTTTCAGCGGAAGAAATAAAAAGATATAACTTAGATCAAGAAAATAATATTGGGGCTGCTTCTTTTGATAAAGGCGACGGTCGCTTCCTCGTGGGATCGTCAGAATTAACACCTGAATTTCGGGCAACGTTACAGGTCTTTCTTCCTAAATATATAAAATCTATCAGTGATATTTATGAAAAAGACCCGGATAAAATAAAAGAAATTCGAATTGAAGGCCATACCTCGACAGAATGGTTTGCAAACAATAACGGACAATTAGTCACTGCGAATGATGCCTACATTAAAAACATGGAATTATCACAAAATCGCACGCGTGCCATCATACAATTCGCACTTTCACTGCCTGAACTTGTTCCCTATCATTCATTGATTAAAGAAAAATTAACAGCAAACGGCCTTTCATCGAGTCAGATTATAAAAAAAGAAGATGGCTCTGAAGACTTCGATGCATCGAGAAGAATTGAATTCAAGGTGGTTGTCAACGATGAGGCAACGGTAAAAGCGATTGAGGAAAATATATTATGAGCAGAAAACCAAGGAAACCCAAATTAATAACCCAATTGAACCAATTATATACTATTATTGGGGAATCTAAGCCGTCCTCTATTGAAAAAATACCAGTCAGTCTTTCTCCTCTTCCCCAATATATTCATGAACCAGAATCGATAAAGGTTTTGGAAGATTTTTCTTTCGATGACTTAACTGATGAAGAATTAAGAAATTCTTTTCATACCTCTAACGGTCTCCCTTATTTTGCCTATCCTAAGGTGCTAAGAAAAGAGTCCTATGGAATTGATCCAGAACCGGGAAAATATCAGAACAGATTTCATATCTATCCATGTTCATTTGTTAGAAACTATGAAAGCCGGTATATCATGACAACGAGACATGACGGCTTATTCCATGTAAGAATTAAGGATCCTGATGGGGATTATTCAGATAAAATCATGCATCTTCAATTGTGCAAATTTTGCTATGATGAATTATATTTAGATTATCAAGGATATCACCGTATGAATTTTGATATTCAGCGATACTACATGTCCGAAGTAAAGAAAAGGATAAAAACTGGATTCCGTTTTCAATCATTGGACACTTTTATGAGTCGATTGTTATCCGATGAGTCATATGCCGTAAATTGGCCCGTCCTATCTCGATCTATAAAAGAAAACCGTGGATGGGAATGCGAACGGTGCCACTTCCGAGCTGAATCATATGAACAAAAGAAATTTATTGAAGTTCATCATAAAAACCGAAATAAGTATGACAATCGTCCAGAAAATTTAGAGGTTATTTGCAGAAATTGTCATGATAAAGAACACCCCCATCGCCCCAAAAGATACTAAACAAAATCGAGAGCCTAAATGTTACGACAATAAAGCCCCAATAGCGCCTATCTCGCTGTTGGGGCTTTAGCTGTGTTTTGGGGATTATATTCCTATCGTCAACCGGCAGGATTATCAGTCCCAGGTTTTCCAAACGTCCGGCACGTAGCCTACGGTGGCCTTGGCGCCGTTTCTTACGATAGGAGTTTTTAGGACTTGCTGGTTTTCTAGGATTTTGGCGTCTTTTTCGCTGTCTACGGCGTATTGGATTAAGGCCAAGGTATCTTTGTCCTTACAGTTTGTGTCGAGCATGGCATCGAGGCCGCCGACGGCTTGTTTGACTTTATTATATTCGCCCTTACTCAGTCCTTTTTCTTTCAGGTTGACGAATTGGACGGGGATTTTCCGTTCTTTGAAGTAGCGCAGGGCTTTTTTGGTATCGAAGCATTTGGTCGTGCCGAAGATTTGTATGTTCATAGGGTTTTATTCTCCTTTCGAGATTTTTTGTGCATAGCGGCGGAACAAGGCCAGGTAGTCTTTCTCGACGTCGGCAAAGGGCCGGAAGGTGTAGTCCGGCATGACGCGGACCGTTGGCGCTGTCCTGTCGGGTCTGTCATCCAGCAAGTAAGTCAGGTCGTACCACAGGAAGTCGTCGTCGATGCTTTTGAGGAATCTTGTTTCTTCGTCCGTCAAGGGACTGCCGAGGTATTTTTCATAGATAAGGTTTAACAAGGCTTTTTCCGTCTCAGAATAGCCGGGCATGACGGCTTTTAACGGCCGAGGTACGTCGGACATGTAGCACTCGGTGCCGTCATGTAAGAGCGCGGCCACGATGAGACGCGGTGAGCCGCTGCGGGCTTCCACTTCATAGGCGCATTGCAGGCAGTGTTGGCCGACGGAATAAAAGGTCTTCACATGACCGTTGCCGCGGCAGATGAGGGACAAGGCGTGAGCCATGTCTTCGATGGAAATGGTTTCGGGATCCATATTCGTGATGTCAAAATGCTTTCCCGTATAGGTCGTAATCAAAGGTGGCATAAATCGGCCTTTCTGCTCCCCTGGGAGCGATGGTTTCAATATGTATTGTACTACATCCGGCACTTTTTGTATTTAGAACATATGTTTAGCGAGGTCTGTGAGCGATTCAGAGAACGATTGTTCTATAATCACTCTATATTTAATTAAATAGGCCTATTTCCCTTTTTAAGCCTTTTTCGTGATTTTTCGACAGGATTATATGTGCCGTACGTCTATCTTTCCTTATACGGGCAAATAGGACGGGAACATTTGTTGCATATCCCCGATTATTATTGTACAATACGAATAAAGGAGGAGGTGCGACGTGTATCTTCGTAAGCGCGGCAAGAAATGGTATTATACAATCGAATATCCGGCAGCAGACGGCATGGGCCGCAAACGAGTCGAACGAGTCGGAGGTACGACGTACGCCCAAGCCGCTAAAGCCTATCGCCAGGCCATGGCAGCCCTCGATGATCCGGAACACGATGCGGAACCTGTGATGGAAGTCATGCCTTTCTTTTTAGAATGGCTGGAAAAAGACGTCGAAATCAATTTAGGCCCCAATACCTACGACGCTTATAAGGGCGTCATCAAATGGCATATCGGTGCCCGTTTTGGCGGTTACGAGCTGAGCGAATTGACGACGGCAGAGATTCAGGACTGGCTCAATATGCTGAAACAGAAAGGCTATTCCCGGTCGACGGTCAAGACGATTTTCACGGTCTTTAACGACGGCATGCGCTGGGCCGTATCGAACCGCCAGTATATCGAGGCCAATCCCATGGCCAACGTCAAGATGCCGAAGTTCGACATTCCCCGGAAAAAGCCTTTCATCTTCTCGCGCTACCAAATCGCCCATATCTTTCAGACCTTCCCTTTAGGGCATAAATATTATGCTCCCTGCATGATTGCTTACTGCACGGGCCTTCGCGTCGGCGAATGTCTGGCCTTGCAGTGGTCCCATATCGATATGGAAAACCGCACTATTTCCGTCGACAGTACCTTATATGACAAGACGGGAACGCCGGTCTGCAAGGCGACGCCGAAAACGAAATCCTCTCTTCGGACTATTCCTTTTAATGAGACCTTATACAAGGCCCTCGTCCGCCATAAAGCTCAACAAGCCAAAAATCGCCGCCTCTACGGCAGCGACTATCGGGACAATGACTTCGTCTGCACCCGTCAGGACGGCCGATCCATGACCAGCAACGACATGCGCTACTTTAACATGTGGTGCAAAAAAGAATTCAACAACGGCAGCTTCCATTCCTTCCGGCATACCCACGCCACGATGATGCTGGAAAATAACATCGAACTCGACTACGTCTCCAAACGCCTGGGCCATTCCTCCATTGCCACGACGGCCAACATCTACGATACGATTACGGATAAACGCAATAAAGAAGCCATGAAAAAGCTCGATGCCATTTTATAAAATATGGGCGGAAATGATGGCGGCAAGAAGTTCGTTTATATCGATGATTCCTAGATTTTCCGATAATTAAATATTATCGGAAAATTAAGCCTTCAAAATAAGGGAGAATAAAACAATGATTATATAAGAAGAAATAGAATGGGATAAAAAGCAGTCCTAATCTGAGTCTAACAGCAATACTATATGTATATTATCAATATTAATATAAGAAAAAGAAAAACATCAATATAAGCGTCTCTTTTTTGATTATGAATTCTAAAAAACTTACATCTAGCATAGACTATAACTGAAAACCATAATAAGAAAGCCCCTGATAAAAGATTTAAAGAAGTTTTCATTATTTCTAATGAAAATGCATATATATTTACATAAATAGAATATAGTAATGCAAATATGAAAAGGATGTTAGCAAATAAAAAAAACTTAGGCGGGGCATACCTAGTTATGACAATTTCTTTTTTAGTTAAGAATTTTTTTAATATAAATGATTTGACAAGCCATAAAATTATTAGCGGAAACATGATATAGTAGGTCATAAAAAAATTTAAGTCCATATTGCTTGCCCCCATAGCTCTATTATTTCTGATTTTTGAAGTTACACAGAGAGTTACTTCCTTAACCCCGCAATCGTTTCGAATGGTTTGCGTGTTGATTATTACTCCCTGGTCAATATAGAATAATATACATGCCTAATGCTATAAAAAATAAAAACTATATGTAATTTACTTGCTATATATATTATACCCCTTTTCTGACATGAAATGGCATATTCAGCCGTCTTTTTGACGCTTGATAATACGAAACCTGTTCATGGTTTCCCTTGTCCTCAAGAGTCAGCCCCCTGCCAACTTGACATTCATAGGTTTATCGCTTATATTGAAACACGAGAGTGCCGGGATCTCTACGGGGACTTGCGAGACAGGCCTTTTTCGTAATCCGGAAGGGGCCTGCCTATTACTTCCTTTTTTCGAGAAACTATGGTAGAATAAAAACAGAGATAGTCCGATGGGCGCACATCGGCTCTCCTCTATGTTTTGTACTTTGAAGAAGGCCGTGTACCGCTTGGTATGCGGTTTTTTTCAGTTAAAAATTAATATTAATGAGCTGAAATAACCAGCACGATTAATGTTGCAAACGCAATCATTAACGACAATGCCTCATAGACACTCATGCTGATCACCTCACTTTCGTGAGGAAAACCGAATACATCGAACTATCTCATGTATTCTAGTGTAACAAATACAGCGCATAACTTCAAGCTTTGCAGATTTCGTTATTCCCACTAAGGCATATCGGCGCTTTCGCAAGGGATTTTCCTGTTGCTTTCTTTTTTTGAGAAACTATGGTAGAATAAAAAACAGAGATAGTCCGATGGTGGTGCGTCGGATCTCCTCGATCTTTTATACTTTGAAGAAGGTCGTGTACCGTCAGGTATGCGTTTTTTTTCAGTTACAAATTAAGATTAATGAGCTGAAATAATCAGCACGATTAACGTTGCAAACGCAATCATTAACGTACAAAAAGGAAAGCGATGATATTGTCGCTTTCCTTTTTGTATGTTAGGGATACTCGCAATGCCTTTTCTAGTCGATATGGTAGACTCGGTTTTCTTTCCGAGCAGCCGGTTTCGGGGCTTCTCCTTTGGGATAGCCGACGATGCAGTTACCGATGCCTTCCCATTCATCTGCTGAGAGACCGATTTTGTCGAGGATTTTCTTTCCGACCGGTGTCGTCATTTCTTCTTTCGCCCGATGGACCCAGCAGCTGCCAAGGCCCAGGGAATGAGCGGCCAACATGAGATTTTCCATGATGACGCTGCCGTCGTATGTTTGTTTGCCGAGTCCTGTATAGCCCAGGACCAGGAGGACGACGGGAGCTCCGTAGAAGGGATCGTTGCCTTCTGGCCAACCGCCGATTTCGTTGTTGACGACGGACAATTCATGGATCAGTTCTTTGTTGGTGATGACGACGATCTTTGAATTCTGCTTGCCCATGCTGGACGGTGCATAGAGGCCGGCTTCGACGATCTGTTCAATCATTTCGGCAGGAACTGATTTGTCTTCATACTGACGGATGGTGCGCCGTTCCAAGAGTGCTTTCATAACTTCGTTCATATAAAATCCCCCTTTCAAATATACCTTTATTATACTCCCGACGACAGGGCTTCACAAAGGGAAATGCTAAAAAACATATCCTTTTAAAATAAGGCTGACTTTTTATCAAAGTTTTACGCAATATATACAGTCCTTTGGTATGCTAAAAGATAAGACAAGAAAGAGCAAAGGAAGGATTGCATGAAAAAACTGACCTATGAAAATATCACCCATGCCAAAGAACTGAGTATTTATTTGGAACAGGGCAACAAAGTCCTCGACGCCCTCGGTTATACTGACCACTCTCAGAAACACACGGCCAAAGTCGCCGTCACGGCCGGACGCATCTTGAAGAAATTGGGATACGACGAACATACCGTCGAATTGGCCCGGATCGCCGGCTATATGCACGACATCGGCAACAGCATCAACCGCGTCGATCACGCCCATACGGGGGCTCTCATGGCCTTCCAGTTCCTCCGCGACTGGGGCGCTCCGCCGGAAGATATTGCCGCCATCATTTCGGCCATTGGCCAGCATGACGAGCACAGCGGCGTGGCCTTTGACCCCATTTCGGCAGCCCTTATCCTGGCCGATAAGAGCGACGTCCGCCGCAACCGCGTGCGCAACAAGGTTCCCGAAACCTTCGACAAGCACGACCGCGTCAATTATGCCGCCCTTTCGTCCAAGCTCCACATCGACCGCCACAAGAACGTCATCCGCTTGGAAATCGAACTCGACGAATCGATCTGCTCGCTCATGGATTACTTTGAAATCTTCATGCAGCGCATGCTCATGTGTAAGCGAGCTGCCAAAGTCTTAGGCCTGCAGTTCAAATTAGTAGCCAATGGCAGTAAAATTGCCTGAATCCCCCAGCCCCCACCGGCAC
>NZ_LUGJ01000063.1:0-139124 GCF_001682955.1 Megasphaera sp. DISK 18 | reverse complement strand
AATAGAATTGTGATTGCCAGACTTTTATTCAGTGCACTCTTTAGAGTGCAACCACAAGAGATAGGCCCTTATAGGGCCTGAGCAAACCACCAGTTAAACTGGTGGTTTTGATTCGCATAGCCTTGCGGCAGATTGTAAAACCCTACTCAGCCGGGCCGATTCAGGGTATAATAAATGATATAAATTATATGCAGGGGAGGCATTATGAAACGGGTTATTTCTATGATGCTGCTGACCTTAGCCTGTCTTTTCAGTGCGGCCTGCGCCCATCCTCAGGGCTATATCGACTTTACGCAGCCTGAGGGCGCTCGCCCGGCTGTAGAGCAGTCCGGTGTAAAACCGCTTCGCATCGCCTTTGCGTCGGTCATGTCGCCGAGGGAAACGCGGCAGGTATATCAGCAGATCGTTACTTATATTGCTCAAAAGCAGCAGCGGCCGGCTGTTCTCATCCAGCGCCGGACCTATGAGGAGTTGAATGCCCTCTTGGCCAATGGCGACGCCGATATTGCCTTTTCCTCGACAGGCGCTTATGCTGCCTATCAGGGGCAGGTTCCGATTGAACTGTTGGCTATGACCGAGACCAATGGCACGTCCCATTACCAAACGTATATTATCACGGCTGTTGACAGCGATATCCATGATTTTAGTCAGCTTCGGGGCAAGGTTTTTGCTTTTACGGACCCTTTGAGCTATTCTGGCTGTCTGGCCATTAAATTTTTGCTGGCCCGAGATGGAACGACGCCGGAAATCTTTTTCAACCGCTTTTTCTATACCCACGGTCATGACAAATCACTGTGGTCGGTCGCCAATCACTTGGCCGATGCAGCCGGTATCGACAGCCAAATTTATGAGCTCATGGCGGATACCAATCCGGCCCTTGCCAAGGAAGTCCGTATCATTGAAGCCTTGCCGGAAGCGCCGACCGGACCGATTGTCGTCCGCAGTGATTTGGATCCGGAGGAAAAAGAAGAGCTCCGCCATATCTTTTATACGATGCATGAAGATGCGGATTTAGCCAAGGCCATGAAGAACATCGTCATCGACCGGTTTATTCCGCCGGATTCTGAGGCCTATGAAGCGTTCAAACAGCAGTATCAGGCACAAAAACGATTGGCAGGAACGTAAGATGAGAAACTACACGCTATACGTAAAATTTAATGCCCTCATCGTCGGCACGATTTTTATCTGCGGACTGCTGACGGCGTCGCTGTTCCTCTATTCGACGAGTGAGTACATGAGCCACGAACTCGAGGCATCCGGGAAGGAACTGGCCGTGTCCATCGGACAGGTCGTCAGCAATGACATCCTCGTCGATGACCGTTTTGATATGACCGAGCAGCTGCTCCATGCTCAAAAGACGAACGACCAGGTCCGCTACATTCTGGTGACCTATCCGGACGGACGTATTCTGGCCAGTACTTTTACGGACGGACTGCCGAAGGGCCTTCCGGAACGCCGGGATATGACTACGGAAGGAGTCGGGCAGGCAGTGACTTTTGACAGCACTGAAGGCTATATCCGAGAAATTCTCGTTCCCATCGACGGCGGTTTAGTCGGATATTTTCGAGTCGGTCTGTCCGAGCGGCCCATGATGCAGCTCATGTGGAAGCGCTTTGTCGAGACGATGCTGATTATCCTGGCAATCTGTCTGGTGGCCTCTGCTTTGGCTACGCGATATGCCCGGGCTTTTCTGCGCCCCGTTCAAGCTTTGGCGAAAGCCATTCGTCAAATCGGCCGCGGGAATTACAATGTTCGCGTTTCCGTCGAAACGAAAGACGATGTCGGCCAGTTGGCTAAGGCGTTCAATGTCATGAGCAACCGTCTGTCGGTCAAGGATCGGGAAAACTCGAAACTTTTGACGGCCCTTCGGGAAAAGGAGAAGACTCGAGTTTGGCTCATCGATCAGCTGTTTTCGGCTCGTGAAGATGAACGGCGCCGTATTTCACGAGAGCTCCACGATGAAACGAGTCAGTCTATGGTATCGATCTTAGCCTACCTGCGGCTCATTCAGGACCGGACTGAAAGTCCCGACGTGCGGGAATTGGTGACCGGTGTCCGTGAATTGACGAGAGAGACTCTGGAAAGCCTGCGCCATTTGGCGGTTAACCTCCATCCGCCGCTCCTCGACGATTTAGGCCTCATCGTAGCCATTGAAAAATATCTCGATACGTATCGGCAGACCCAGCCAAATCTTTCCGTGTCTTTCTGTCATGACGGCGATATTGCTAAAGTGTCGCGGCCAGTTGCTTTATTTTGTTACCGCATGGTGCAGGAAGGGCTGACCAACATCGCTCGCCATGCCCAAGCTCATACAGTGACGATTGAACTGAACATTCTGCCGTCGTCCTTGTCGTTGCGCATTGCCGATGACGGCGTCGGCTTCAGTGCCGCCCGGGCTGAGCAGGCACGGCTTGATAATCACTTAGGGCTGGTCAGCATGCAGGAACGGACTGACGTGTTGAATGGCACTTTTTATATCGACGGCCGACCGGGGAAGGGAACGACCCTTACCATAATGCTGCCGTTACATCTGAGTGAGGAGATAGAAGATGAACATACTATTGGCTGATGACCACCGCATTTTGCGGACGGGCCTCAAATTATTGTTAGCTTCGCAGGATGACTGCAAGGTCGTTGCCGAGGCCTCGAACGGACAAGAAGTCCTCGATATACTGGAAGAGACAGACGTCGATGTCGTCCTCCTTGATCTATCGATGCCGGTCATGAACGGTATCGACTGTTTACGGGAAATCCGTCGCCGCCATTATGAAGTGAAGGTCCTGGTCCTTACCATGTACAGCGAGCAGGAGTACGTGACTGAATTGATGCAGCTCGGTGCTGACGGGTACTTGTGCAAAGATACCCTTGATGCAGAGCTCTTTAAAGGCCTTCGTGCCGTCGCTTCCGGCGAGCGTTATCTAAGTGAACGCGAAGCCCGGAGTCTCCTTAACGGAGTCTTAGCAGAGAAAAAAGATATGCCGACCTTGTCGGAACGGGAGCAGGAAGTCCTCGTCGCCTTAGTACACGGCCATTCGCTATCGTCTATCGGGGATACGCTGCACCTTTCGGTAAAGACCGTGTCGACGTATAAAACGAGGCTTATGCAAAAACTCAATTGTAAGACGAAGTCAGAGCTTGTAGATTATGCCTTAAAACACCACTTGATGTAAGTCTTTTGGGCATAAAGAAAGCATTGCCCGCAGGCAATGCTTTCTTTGTTGATATTTACGGCAGACAGCTCAGTCTTCACTAGGCGTGTCCGACAGGAAAGGCTGGTCGGCAGCTTCATTTTGAATCATCGTACTGGCATCTTTGAAATACTCTTTAAAGGATTGGACCCAGGTCCGGGACGGATGGGAGAGGTATCCCTTGCTTTTCCAAATGAGGGCCAGCGTCCAGTACAGGTGTGGTTTGACCAAGGGAACGGATACAGCAAGATCCGGCGAAATGCGCTGACAAATGGTGTGCGGCATGAGGGAAATGCCCAGCTTGCCCGATACCATCTGGGCCAGGAAGTCCCAGTTGCTGGAACGGCAGACGATTTTCGGATGGGCCATGATTTCCTGAAATGCTGAGCGCAGATAGGGATTCAGTGAGAATCCATTCGGATAAAAGACGAAGGTTTCGTCTTTGATATCGGATAGGGTCAGGGACGGACGGGAGGCCAGGGGATGATCCGGCCAGAGGACGACGTCGAGAGGCTCTTCATGGAAAATGAAGAATTCATAAGAGATTTCCGTCGTAATCGGCAGGGCGACGAAGCCGACCTGGATGAGCCCGTCGTCGATGGCTGAGACGACGTCTTGGGAGCCGACTTCCTTCATTTCCAATTCGATTTTGGGATAGGTATTGATGAAATGAGCGATAAACGGCGCGATGACGGAGGAGCCGATCATGGGCGGGACCCCGACGGACAACTTGCCGGAATTGAGGAGCTGCGGCGATTCCATTTCTTCATTCAACTGGGTAAAGCCCTTGATGAGTTCTTCGATTTTAGGAAGCAAATAGGAACCCGTTTCCGTCAGCTCTACATTTTTACCCTTGCGGTCAAATAATTGCACACCCCAATGTTCTTCCAGGGCCTTGATGCCCTTGCTGATAGACGGCTGGCTGATGTGCAGGGATTTTGAAGCTTTGGTAAAGCTCTTTTTGTGAGCGACTTCGATGAAGTATGTCAATTGGAATAAATCCATAATATACTATTTCACCTCTCTTTAGTATTCTTATAGTTTACCATATTACGGATTGAAAATCCAATGATGTGCAGTCTCGTTAATTAGCGTAATGACGCCATTTTTACAGAAAATTTGATTTCCCGCACCGGTCCCAAAGTCTTGCGGCCGAGCCGTACCGGGAAGCGCCGTATTTACAAGATGTCTCTCGTGTATCATAATAGAGAGTATAAAGGAGGGAGCTTATGGCAACGCGATGGATTATGCACGTCGATATGGATGCGTTTTACGCGTCTATTGAACAAAGAGACAATCCGGCCTTGAAGGGTCTGCCCGTCGTTGTCGGCGGCCTTATGGACCGCGGCGTCGTAGCAACTGCATCCTATGAAGCGCGGCGCTATGGCATCCATTCGGCCATGAGCATGAAGGCGGCACGGAGACGCTGCCCGAACGGCGTCTTTTTACCGGTACGGATGGCGGCTTATCGACGGGTGTCGCATCAGATTCGCTTGATTTTATCTCACTATTCCCCCTATATTGAGCCCTTGGCTCTGGATGAAGCTTTTTTGGACGTATCCGGCATGGAACGCCACTATCCTAATATCGTCGATATCGGAAAAGCCGTCAAAGATGAGATTTTTCGGACGACGGGCCTCGTTGCCTCGGCAGGGATTGCACCCAATAAATTTTTAGCGAAACTGGCCTCGGATTTACGAAAGCCTGACGGACTGGTTTGGATTCCCTATGGGACGGAACAAGCGGTATTGGCGCCGCTGCCGATCAGTCGATTATGGGGCGTCGGCAAGGTGACGGAAGAAGCTTTAAAGAAGGGCGGATACCATCGGATCGGCGATATTTCGGCGTCCAGCCCAGAGGCCTTAAAACCCCTCTTAGGCAATCAGGCCGAGCGCATTTACCGATTATCTCTCGGTCAGGATAAGCGACCTTTGGAGGTGCGGCGGCGGCCTCAGTCGGTTGGAAATGAGCATACGTACAGCCGTGATTTGACCCTGCCTTCTGAAGTCGATGAACAGTTCCGCCTCTTAGCCAATGAAGTGGCCTGGCGGCTGCGTCAGAGCCGGCTCATGGGACGGACGATTACGATCAAGATCCGCTATGCGTCCTTTAAGACCGTTACCCGGTCGCTGACTCTTAGCGATATGGGGACGGCGTCGGAAGAACAGTTATATTTTTCGGCAAAAAGATTGTATAATAAGGATAAAGGACATGAGCCAATCCGACTGCTGGGTCTCACCGTCAGCCAGCTTCAGCCGTATCAAGTCCAGGGCGATTTATTTTCCGAAGACGAGGAAACGAAGGAGAAAGTCATCGAGGCCATCGATAAACTGCAGCAGCGATTCGGCCGTACGGCCATTATGAAAGGGTTTTTGTGGGAAATGTCCCATGAGAAGGATACGTAAAAAAGGAGTTTTAGCCATGGCAATTTTTAAAGTCGTCGCCCATACCGGTGACAATAACAACGGGTATATCGAGTATAATACGGAAACGAAGGAACTGGGCGTTCATCTGAATGATGAAGCGGTCAATGAACGAGCCCGGGAGTATTTGACGACCGAGCGGGTTCTGCATCAGTATACGGACCTTTCGCAGTATAAAACCATCAGTGCCGTTCCGACGTCGAGCTTGGAAACGTTGAAATTGGCCATGTGTTATATGTGGCGGGCGACAGGTGTCCACATCGATTGGAGCCGTCCCGTCGAATAAGACAGCTTTAAAAGCATTCACAATGTATCCACATTTTCTGTGTACAACAGTGACAGAAATGTGGATATTTTTTTGGAATCCGCATAGTTGCGCTGATTTTTTTCAGTGGATACTTATATCAAGTGATGTTGGAAAATGTGGATAAGTCGCGTGGATAAATATATATCCCCAGAGGAAACACACCAATAACGGCATGGTTAAGCGATTGTACGTGGGAGAACAAATGAATAAAGTGATGTGTATAATTCCTGTAGAAATGTGGATAAGTCGATCCGGAGATTTACGCACAATATGTGGATAAATTGTGGAAAGATATCCACAGGAGGACAAAGCATAAAACCGCCATTTACGGACCTATTCACAAGTTATCCACTTTACATATCCACAATTTCCACAGATTTTACGTTTGTGGTATACTGGAAATAGTGAATACGATTTTAGGAGGAATTTATTATGAAAGCAATTTTCGACGGACTGATTGTCCTGCCGAATGAAATTGTCAACGGACATGTTATTCTGTATGAAAAGGATATATGGCGCATCGTCCCGCGTAAGCAGTTCAGAGCCGGCATGTGCTCGGAATTCATCGATGCCAACGGCGGCTTCGTCGTTCCCGGTTTTATTAATGAACACATTCACGGCTGTGCCGGTGTCGATGTCATGGATGACGATGAACAGGCCTTACCGGCCATGCAAAAGGCTCTGCCGGCGACGGGGGTGACCTCCTTTGTGGCGACGACGATGACTATGGAACAAGCGGCTATCGAAAAGGCCTTGCAGAGAATTAGAACGGCAAAGGAAAATTACGCCGGTGGAGCACAGGTCCTCGGAGCCCATCTGGAAGGGCCCTTCATTAGTCCCCTCTATAAGGGGTCACAGGCCGAGGAAAATATACAGAATCCGGATTTTTCCTGGTTGGAACCCTATGGGGACATCATTAAAATCATTACCCTGGCTCCGGAACAGTTAAAGAATAAGCAGTTCTTAAAGGCCTGTAAGGATAAGGGAATCGTCGTATCTCTCGGTCATTCTGGCGCTTCCTTTGAACAGGCCATGGATTGTATGGACACCATCGGAAACTGCCATGTCACCCATCTGTATAATGCCATGACCCCCTTCCGCCATCGGGAACCGGGCCTTGTCGGAGCGGCTCTTCTCCATAAAAACGCCTGCTGCGAATTGATTTGTGATGACCTCCATGTTCACCCGGCGGCACAGAAGTTGGCCTATCAGATGAAAGGCCGCGACGGAATCATCTTGGTCACCGATTCGATGCGGGCCTGTCTCCAAGGCGACGGTGAATCGAGTCTTGGCGGCCAGAAGGTCTTTGTAAAGAATGGTGAAGCCCGATTGGCTGACGGGACTTTGGCTGCTAGTGTGGCCCCCATGAACGAAGTTGTTCTCCATTTCCTTATCAATTCAGGGGCATCCCTTCCCGATGTCGTAGCTATGGCTACCATCAACCCGGCGAAAGCCCTCGGGGTATACGATCGGCTCGGCTCTCTGGAAGAAGGCAAACAGGCCGATATCGTCGTCTTGGACAGCAACGACTTCCATGTAAAATCGACGGTCGTCGCCGGTGAATTGGTTTATAACGAACCGATACAATAAAATCTATTATATGTAATGAAAAGAAGGCCAAGGTACTTTGTTCCCTTGACCTTCTTTTTTGTCGGAAAGAATCTATCCGAGCGCTGATTTTTTATTTTTCAATACATATAGAGCGCCTAACAAGCCGGCGTCGTTTTGGAGTCTTGCAAAGGCGAGGCCTTTTGGGGGAAGCATCCGTTCCGGCAGACGGTCTGACAGGGCCTGTTCAAGGGGCTGGCGGATGATGGATTCCCGGTTCATGATGCCGCCGCCGAGGATGATTCGTTCGGGATTGAAGAGACTGATGATATTGGTGAGGCCGTCGGCCAGATTCTGACAGAAGATATGAAAACAGCGAAGGGCCTGGGCATCGTCGCTTTCAATCAGTTGGAAGGCCCGGTAGCCGTCCATTTCTTTGGGAGGAATGCCTTTTTGGCTGGCGATTTCACGGCAGAGAAAGGACGCCGAGGCGACGTCGTGGAACCGGCCTGCCGGGAGGCACATATAGGCGATTTCTCCGGCAGCATGAGTGGCGCCGTGGAGTACTCGACCTTCTTCGATGATGGCTCCTCCGATGCTGGTGCCGACGGTTACGGCAAAGAACGACAAGACGTCTTTTCCGGCTCCGAGCCAATATTCGCCGAGGGCGGCACAATTGGTATCGTTTTCGACGCTGACCGGGAGTTTAAATTCTTCCTCTAACATCGTTTTCCAAGGCGTACCTGTATAGCCGGGGATGGAGAGGGCGTACTCTACCGTGCCGGATTCCGTATTTACAATACCTGCCGTCGACAGGGCGATGCCGGCAAGAGATACTTCTTTCTGCTGCTGTCGGACAAGGTTTCGGACCGCAGCGACGATGGAAGGGCCGTCTCCGGAGGGGATGAGACCTCTTTTGTGGAAGCGGCCCCCTTCATCGATGAGCCCGAATTTGATTGCCGTTCCGCCGACATCGAAGCAACTGTACATCATTATAGTTCACATCCTTTTTACGAGAGAAAGTTAACTTATACAAATATTATACATGGATTTGACAATTTCTATGTATAAGCCTCCTATACTGTTCTTATCAATGTAGTCTTTTAGGAGGTCATGATATGAAACGACAATGGTTAAAAAGAGCAATTCTTTCTATGGTAGCTTGTGGTTCCCTGTTGGGCGTCGTCCCGGGCGTACAGGCAGCCGATGTCCGGATTTTACCGGTAGATACGGCTAAATTCTTGGCAGGTGCTAAATTCGACTTTGATGTTGAAGTTTCTAACGCGAAAGACTTGAAGAACGTCGATATTACGATTAATGGTCAGAATGCCAATCAATTTTTCGGACAGAAAGTAGAAGGAAAAGATTTGGGCAACGGTGTTGTTTCTTATCGTGTCAATCAGGTAAATTTCCCGAAGACCGGTAAATATACGGTCCGTGTTTCGGCTACCGATGCTGACGGCACGAATTCTGCCGATGCACGCTATACGGTTGTTCAGGAAAAAGCTCAGAAACAGGCTAAAAACGTCATCCTCTTCGTCGGTGACGGCATGTCCTTGCAGGCTAGAGAAATGGCTCGTATCATTTCCAAAGGCCTGACCAACGGGAAATACAACGATCTCTTGGCTATGGAAAAAATGCCCCATAACGCACTGATCACGACCAGCGGATACGATTCCTTGACGACGGACAGCGCTAACTCGGCATCGGCTTATGCTACGGGTCATAAATCGGTCGTCAACGCCATGGGCGTTTATGAAGACTCGACAAAGGATCCTATGGATGATCCCCGCGTTGAAAACGTTGCCGAAATCCTGAAGCGTACGCGCGGCATGTCCATCGGTGTCATCACTCAGGCTGAATCTACAGATGCTACGCCGGCCGCTATGATTGGTCATACGCGCCGTCGTGCTAACCAGGATTTATTAGCTTCTCAGTACTTGGAAGACTATCATCGTCCGGACGTCATCATGGGTGGCGGTTCCAGCCGTTACATTCCGCAGACGGAAAAAGGTTCCAAACGCCATGACAATGAAAACGTCATCCAGGAATTCAAAAATAAAGGCTACACCTTCGTTACGAACTCGAAGGAAATGATGGCTGCCGACAGCAATAAACCGCTCTTGGGCCTCTTCCATCCGAGCACGATGAATGTTTATATCGATCGTGAAATGCTCAAGAATCCTGAAGTATTAGGTAAATATACGGATCAGCCGAACCTCATCAACATGACGAAAAAATCCTTGGATATCCTCAGCAAGAATCCGAAGGGCTTCTTCGCTATGATCGAAGGCGCATCCATCGATAAACAGCTCCATGCCATGGATTGGCAGCGTGCTACGTACGATACGATCGAATTCGATAAGGCGATCGAATATGCTCAGAAATGGAATAAAGAACACGGCGATAATACCTTGATCATCGTCGTTGCTGACCATGCTCACGGTGCTTCCATTACCGGTACCTACCATGAACACGACGGCAAGAAGGGCATTGAAGCTGTCCGCACCTATGCCGATTCCATCTTCCCGACCTTCAAGGATGCCGACCATGACGGTTTCCCTGACAATCCGGATCCCGATGTAACCTTGGCTGTTCAGTATGCTAACCATCCGGAATATTATGAAAACTACCACTTCCAGCAGAAACCGACCTATCCGACGATTTCGCAGACGGTTACCAAACAGGAAGCTCAGGTTGCCGGCGATAAGACCGAATACCATCAGGTTTCGACCGTCGTTGCGAAAGGCAATCCGGCTCGTCACCACGCAGGCGATCCCATGGAACTCGTTCCGGCCAACATCCCCGCTACCATTGGTGATGAAACTCACGCAGCCGATGATGTCCCGTTGAATGCAGAAGGCCCGGGTTCCGAATACTTCAAAGGTGTCATGGACAACACGGAAGTATTCTTCGGTATCATGCGTGCCCTTGGCGTCGACGCTACGAAAAACGCAAAATAAAAACGGACTACGATAGCAAGGCTTATCTTGCTCGGTTACACCGCCGTTTCATAAAAAATGCTGCCGCAATTCATATTGCGGCAGCATTTTTTTGTGGTTACTGACCGAGAACGCTGTCGAGGTAGGCAGCGGTATCCGATAAGAAGCTGGCCAGATAACCTTCGATATCGCCCTTATCGCAGTGGGCTGCGAATTCCGGATCGATGGGCAGTTTTGCCGTATGAGGAATCGAATATTTCTGGGCCGATTCTTCGACATGGCTGTGTCCGAAGATTTCGTGTTTTTCCTGGCAGCTGGGACATTTGAAGTAGCTCATGTTTTCAATCAGGCCCAAGACGGGAACGTGCATCATTTCCGACATGTTCAAGGCCTTTTCAACGATCATGGAAACGAGTTCCTGAGGAGACGTGATGACTAAGATGCCGTCGACGGGTAAGGACTGGAAGACCGTCAAGGGGACGTCGCCCGTTCCCGGCGGCATGTCGACGAACATGTAGTCGATGTCGCCCCAGATGACGTCGGTCCAGAACTGTTTAACGGCGCCGGAAATGACCGGTCCGCGCCATACGACCGGAGCCGCGACATCTTCCAACAGCAGGTTCATGGACATGACTTTGATGCCGGTCTTGGTCGTAACGGGGTTGATGCCGTCATCGTTGCCCGTGGCATGACCGGTCAAGCCGAAGACTTTCGGGATAGACGGGCCGGTGATATCGGCGTCGAGGATTGCAGTTTTAAAGCCGCGGCGCTGCATTTCTACAGCCATCAGGGACGTCACCAAGGATTTACCTACGCCGCCTTTGCCGCTGACGACGGCAATGACGTGCTTGATGTGAGAACCTTCGTGAGGCGCTGCCTGGAGGCTCTGAGGCTGGTTGCGCTGTGCGCAGGAGCTGCCGCAGCTGGAACAGTCGTGTGTACAATTTTCACTCATTGGGATCATTCTCCTTTGAACTTTTCTTTCCGGCACGGCAACAGTCGTGACGGCACGAGCCGGAACGTTCACAAACTTGAATATGGCCGCCTTCGATGACGAGGTCTTTGCCATGAATGAGGGCGTCGGCCAGTTTGTGGCGGGCCGAATTATAAATACCGGTCACCGTCGTGCGAGCTACATTGATCTGAGCGGCACACTCTTCCTGTGTCAGTCCGACCCAGTCGATGAGGCGGATGACTTCATATTCATCGATTCCCATGGCAACCGTATCATCCGACTGACGTCGGTCAACCGGTCCGAAGGCTGATGAAACAGGCAGTGAACAAACACGTCGGCACCGCGGTGGTCTCGGCATAAAATCCCTCCTTTACGCTATTTATTATAGTTAGATAGCTGACATATGTCAAATTATGTCAAGGAGGGATTTGGCGGCATCCGATGAGGAAAATAATCATAGGACGAACGTATTTAGTATTGTAAATAAAGGCTGAATCGACAGGTGATTTGGCTCCCTAGCGGACGAGATAAGCCCCGTCGACGGGGATGATGGCCCCGTTTAAATAATTCGAAGCGGCACTGGCCAGGAATACGGCAATACCCTTCATATCGTCGGCTGTTCCCCAGCGTTTGGCCGGGATGCGGTCTAAGATTTCCTTTTGACGGACTTCGTCTTCAATCAGCTTGGTGTTCATTTCTGTGTCCATGTAGCCCGGCGCGATGGCATTGATGTTGAGCCCTTTACCGGCCCATTCGTTGGCCAGGGCTTTGGTCAGCTGGGCGACGCCGCCTTTACTGGCAGCATAAGCCGGGACGGTGTACCCGCCAAAGAAGCTCAGCATGGAGGCGACGTTGATGATCTTGCCGGACTTTTGGGCCAGCATCTTGCGGCCGGCGAGCTGGCACAGTTGAAATACCGTGTTTAAATTGAGGTTCAGGACGTCATGCCAATCGCTGAGAGGGAATTCTTCACAGAAGTGACGGCGCTGCATGCCGGCGTTGTTGACCAGGATGTCGATGCGGCCGTCTAAGGCAGCCAGGGCCTTTTCGAAAATAACCGGGACCTGTTCCTGATCGAGTAAGTTGCCTTGTAAGGCCAGCATGGAAAGGCCTTTTTGCCGACATTCGGCAGCCGTTTTTTCGGCACTGGAACTCGAACCGATGATCAATACCGTAGCGCCGGCTTCGGCTAACCCTTCTGCCATACCGCGGCCTAGCCCGCGACCGCCGCCGGTTACAATAGCTGTTTTTCCTGTTAATGCGAAATCGTTTAAGATAGACATAAGATATTCCTCCTATAAATGATATGATGAAAATATTGGTTAATAATTGAAACATGATGTAATCATCATATGAATTATCAGCGCTTGTAACTCTATTTTATAAGATAATCGCAGAAAACTCAAGTGAAAATATGGCTTCATTTGATTCGATTCTCGGACATATAATGATATATTTAATAAATATAGGTGAAAATACAGATAAATCATAAAGTTAACAACGTCTATTACAATATAGCAAGAATTCTATCTTTATATTGACACCGTATATTCATCCGATGTATTATTAAAACACAGAGAGAAACGTCGGATGAAAAGGAGGGGTTCTTGTGAGAAAGTTTTTATGTATTTTTATTACCGGTCTGATGCTTATGACCTTGAGCGGATGTGCGGGACAAAAAGAAGCGCGGGTTTATACCAAAGAAAAGCCGTTGGTCCTTCGCATGTCTCTGACAGATGGTGAAGCTACTTGTTACTACCAAGGGGCTAAAGAAGTTTCAAAGCGGGTCTATGATAAGACGGGCGGCAGAATTCAGATTAATGTCATTCCCGGTGCTGCCTTAGGCGGTGAACGAGGGACTACAGAGTTGGCTATGAATGGGGATTTGGATATTGCTACTGCGGCAAACTCGGTCCTGAGCAACTGGATTCCTGAAATGGCAATTCTGGATCAGGCCTATCTTTGGAAAAACAGCAAAGAAGCCCATGCTGCTGTAGACGGAGATATCGGTAAGCTGATTGAACGGGAAGCGAAAGAACGGATGGGAATCCATGTTATCGGGTATATGGAATCGGGGTTCCGCGACGTATTTTCTGTGAAACCGATTGAAAAACCGGAAGATTTCAAGGGCGTAAAGATTCGGACGATACAGAATCGGTATCATATGGCGGCCTTTAAATCTTTTGGGGCTATGCCCATTGCCTTGCCGTTTGGTGAACAGTTTACGGCACTGCAGCAAGGCACCATCGACGCTTGTGAAAACGGTGTCAGCGGATGCTATACCAATGGTTTTTATGAAGTTACCAAGAATATCACCAATACACATCATGTCTTCGTATATATTTTGCTGTGCATGTCTGATAAATCGTGGAATGCCATTCCGGAAGATTTGCGCCAACCCTTCTTGGAAGGTGTCAAAGAAGGCTGTGATGCAGAACGACAATTCTTAGTTGAAGCCAATGCAGATGCAACGGAAAAACTGAAGGAAAAAGGCGTTGTCTTCCACGACATCGATCGGAATCAGTTGAAGGCTCTTTATCAGAAAGAAGCAGCCGCGGAAGGATTTACCTTCGATCCCGTATGGCAGCAGGCTGTTGACAAAGCCATCGAAGATGCAAAATACATGTAGGCGGAGGTGTGATCATGAATGGAGTATTGAAAAAGCTGCAATCTATTGAAAATTTGATTATCGTCATTTCTTTTGCCATAATGGTTATTTGTTCTTTTTCATCGGTCATCAATCGTAACTTTATCAAGCTGTCTCTGCCGTGGCTCGATGAACTGTCAACCTTTGCTATGATTTACATGGTTTTGCTGGGAACAGAAGCCGGTCTTCGTGATGGTTCACAGATTGCTGTCACTGCCGTGGTGAACCACTTCAGCGGCTTGTCAAAGGCCTTGATACAGATTCTTGCCAAAATCGTCACGACGATTTTTTCCGCTGTTGTGCTGTACTACAGCTGTTATATGACAGCCGTACAAGCCCAATCCGGTCAGGTAACGGCAGCCTTACACGTTCCGATGGCCATTCCTTATTTTGCACTGGTAATCAGCTTTGCCATCATTACCTGTGTACAGGGAGTCAGTGCTATTATAATGATTACCCGTCTCAGGGCCTCCGGCGCTGATGTGAAGGGAGGAGAATAATATGGTAACAGCCTTACTGTTTGGTGGGATGATTCTGTTTTTGGCCATGGGCGTACCTATTTCGTTTACCTTAGGCGCAGCCGTCATGGTGACGATTTTCTTGGCACCTGATTTTATGGTCACGCCGGGCATTATCCCTCAGCGTATTTTTGGCGGTCTTGAATCGACGTCTATCATGGCAATCGCCTTTTTTATACTGGCCGGCAATATCATGACGAAAGGCGGTATTTCAAGCTGTATCGTAGATTTCTGTAATTCTATTATTGGGAATATCCGCGGCGGCATGTCCTTTGTATTGGTCTTAGCCTGTGCATTTTTTGCGGCCTTGTCAGGATCGGCGCCGGCAACGGTCGTCGCCATTGGCGTCATGCTTTATGCCGACATGGTTAAACTGGGGTACCCAAAAGAACGCGTAGCCGGTCTCTTGGTTGTATCCGGCGGGTTAGGGCCGGTTATTCCGCCGAGTATCATCATGATTGTCTATGGTACGATTACCGGGGCCTCTATCAGCAAAATGTTTAAAGCAGGGTTAGGCATCGGTATCCTCATCATGGCTATTTTGATGGTCGTCTGTTTCGTATATTCCCATAAAGAAAAGTGGCCTAAAAATGCCAAGCGCGTCAGCTTGAAAGAAGTATGGGGGTCCTTTATCCATGCGATTCCGGCCTTACTGCTGCCGGCTATTATTTTAGGCGGGATTTATTCCGGCATTATGACGCCGACCGAATCGGCTTCAGTTGCCGTCGTCTGGTCCCTGATCGTCAGCTTCTTCGTATATAAAGAAATGACAATCAAAGACTTATGGCCCATTTTTCTGGATTCTGCAAAAGGGTCGGCGATGATTTTATTTATCATCGCGACTTCAACGGCCTTCTCTTGGATTTTTGCTTATTCCGGTATTTCCGGTGAGATGGTTGATTTTATCCGCAGCCTGAATCTCAATCCGACGTTGTTCTGTATTCTCGTTGCCTTGTTGCTGCTGGCATTCGGTACTTTTTTGGAAGGCACCGCTATTTGCGTCCTCTTAGTGCCTATCCTTTGGCCATTGGCCCATGTCGTAGGGGTCGACATCATTCACTTCGGCATGATTGTTTGCATTGCCAATGTCGTCGGCACGATGACTCCGCCTGTTGCCGTCAATATCTTTGCAGCGGCATCTGTAACCAAGCTTGATATGGGCAAGATTGTCAGTGGTGAAATTCCTTTCTTCATTGGCTATGTCGCGGTTTATTTTGCGGTCGTACTATTCCCTGTATTTACGACACTGTTTTTATAAGGAAAGGGGATTATAATGAATATGAATGAGATGATGTCTTGGCGTGTTCAATCGCCGGACTCGATGGGTTTCCATTCGGTTATTACACCGGATACGGCAGCTTGCCGGGTTGCCCAAATGTTTCGCTTGAACCTTCCTAAGGGGGCCTCCTATCATCTGAAGGATGATAAGCGGGAATTGCATGCTGTCTTGATCCAAGGTCGGGCCGTGATCGAACAAGAAATACTGGGAAAGGTGCAGTTGGAAAAATTAGATTCTTTCTATATTCCGGCGCAGCATTCCATTCAAATCACGGCGCTTGAAGAGTGTATTTTCTATATTGCCGGGGCTGTTTTTGATGGAATCGGTGAACCTCTCGTCCGTAAGTTCGACCGATCCCTTCCCATCGGCGATATACATCAGATTCATGGAGAAGGCCCGTGCCGCCGGGAAGTCATGTTTACCCTGGCTCCGACCGATAAGGCGTCACGGTTGATTTGTGGTCTCACCTGGGGCGGTGACGGTTCATGGACGAGCTGGCCGCCGCACCAGCATGAAAAATATTTAGAAGAAGTCTACTGTTACTTTGATATGCCGAAACCTAAATTTGGTTTCCATATCAGTTATAAGAACAGCGGCGACGTCGATGATATGGTCGTCCATCCCGTTTATTCGGGGACGATGGTCCAGGCGCCTTGCGGATATCATCCGACGGTCGGCTGCCCGGGCTGTCAAAATGCTTATTTCTGGGTTTTGGCAGCCTTTGACCCGATGGTACGCAAATATGATTTAGCAGAATCTGATCCTATGAGAGTTTAAGAAAGGGTGTTGAAATCATGGCATTTAAAGTGTATGTAACCGATTATGATTATGGAACGTTGGATCCCGAAAAAAACGAAGTCGCTAAAATCGGAGCCGTCTTAGTTCCGACTCAGTCTAAAACGGAAGACGCGATTATTGAAAACTGCAAAGACGCAGATGGCCTGCTCAATCAATATGCACCGATTACCCGTAAAGTTATGGAATCGCTACCGAACTTGAAGGTCGTCGGCCGCTATGGCGTCGGCGTCAATACCGTCGATCTTGAGGCTGCGACGGACCTGGGGATTCAGGTTGTCAATGTACCGGATTTTTGTATGGATGAAGTGTCGAATCAGGCGATTACCTTGATGATGGCCTGCCATCGGAAATTAAACATATTGAATCATCAGACTCGTCACGGCGGCTGGGACTACCAGATTGCCAAACCGATTCACCGCCTCAACGGACAGACACTGGGACTTTTAGGATTTGGTCGTATCCCCAGAATGGTTGCTCAAAAAATGAAGGCTTTTGGCTTGAAAATTTTGGCTTACGATCCCTATGTTTCCCCCGAAGCGGGAGCCAAGGAAGGCGTTGAAATACTGCCTTTGAAGGATGTTTTGATGCAGTCGGATATCGTTTCGGTTCATGTACCCTTGACGAAAGACACGGAAAATCTGTTGAATGACGAAACCCTTTCCTGGATGAAACCGACGGCCATTGTCGTCAATACGTCGCGCGGACCTTTGATTGATGAAGCCGCGTTGTATCGGGCTTTGAAGGATGGAAAAATCGGCTATGCCGGATTGGATGTTACGGTCCATGAACCGATTGAAAAAGATAACCCCTTGCTGACCTTGGATAATGTCATCATTACGCCGCACATTGCCTGGTATTCCGAAGAATCGGAAATCGATTTGAAAACGAAGGCTGCACGAGGCGTCGCCAAGGTTTTGAATGGCGAAAAGGCAAAGTATCTCGTCAACAAGGATGTTCTTAAATAACAGCCGGGAGGAGATGAGACCATGAATGCAGGTACGGTGATTGCCATCAGCCGCCAATATGGGAGCGGAGGCAGAGAACTGGCGCAGATTCTGGCAAAAAAATTGGGGATTCCCTTATACGACCGCCAATTGATTCATATCGCAGCTGCTAAAATTGGTATCGACGATATGAAAGAAGGGGACTTAAAACAGCTCGAAGAAGAAATCCCGCCCCTTTCCTTGAAATTTATGCCTTTCTATATCTTTGGCATGCAAGGCGAGAAGCCTTTAAATAATCAGATGTTTGAGGCTGAATCCGAGGCCATCCGGCAATTGGCCAGAGACGGGTCCTGCATTATTTTGGGACGGTGTGCAGACTACGTTTTAAAAAATTTCCCCAATACCTATTCCTTTTATATCTGTGCCGACGATGCTTATCGGGCCGAGCGCGGGAAAAGCATATATGATGGAAAGACGCTGCGGGAATTAAAAGAAGAAGACCGCAAGCGCGGTCAATACTATACGTACTATACGGGAAATCTGTGGGGCGATCCGGCCAACTATACGGCTGCCATGAATACCAGCCGCATTACCTTAGACAAAGGCGCGGATTTAATCATCAACTATATTGAGACCTTACAGCAATAAGGTCATATGAGAAAAAGCTGCCGCAAGGCAGCTTTTTTCACAAAGTCTATGGATTTTTCTTTTTCTACTGTTTTTTGTCTGATGTATCTGTTATCCTATAGATATTAATCAGTGAGTGCATGCCAGTAAGGAGTTTTATATGGTTAATTCTAAGTCCTCAAAATCTAAAATTGAAGAAACGGCTAACAATATCATCGATTTTATTACGTCGCGACAAATGCTTCCCGGGGATAAAATGCCGACGGAGCCGGTGTTGATGGAAGATTTGAATGTCAGTCGTTCGACTCTGCGGGAGGCGATTCGAGCATTAAGCGCCCGCAACATCCTGGAAGTACGTCAAGGTTCAGGCACCTTCATCGCCAAACGCTGCGGCGTTCCCCTGGATCCCCTGGGACTGACTTTTATCTATGATGATGACCGCCTGGCCATCGACCTGCTCGACGTTCGCTTGATGATCGAGCCCCAGACGGCCTTATTAGCGGCCCTCCATGCGACAGAAGAACAGTGCCGGGCATTAGTGGAACAGTGTGCCTTGGTTGAAGACCTTATCAAGGCCAATAAAGATTATGAAAAGGAAGACACAGCCCTGCACATGATGATTGCTGAGGCCAGTGGAAACCGGGTCCTGAGTAATTTATCCTATATCCTTCATACGTCCGTTAAAAAGAATATCGTATCGACGGAAGATGCCCTGAGGGATAATAATACCCTCGTTTACCATCGCCGTCTTGTCGATGCCATTGTCCGCCATGATGCAACCGGGGCTTATAACGCCATGACGATTCACGTAACGATGCTGTGGGAATTTATTTCGGCTAAATTAAATTCAAAGGAATAAATGGGCTTTAACTAATGATTAGCCGCCCTCAACTTTTTGAATCGGACAGACGGCCAGCGTTTTTCTTTTTACGATTGATTTTGTCATGGGAAGACCTCCTTTCCTAATGTTGATCCTCATATTGCTTTCGTTTTCTAACAAAGGTTGAGGGAGTTAATCCTAGGTTTTTGGACGCTGTTCGGACGTTTCCGAACATTTTATATGCATTTTGAATATAATTATATTCAATCTTTTCCAGTACCTCTTTTAAATTGATTGGAAATTGAATGGGCGGTGCGGCAAAGTCGGCTGGTTCATTTTCAACTTCCTTTTCTTTGATGATTACAATGGGTTTGCTGGCCGGGTGAATGTGGAGATCTTCTGGTTGTATGGCGTCGGAAGAACTGATGATGATGGCCCGTTCGACAATGTTTTTTAGTTCGCGAATATTTCCCGGCCAATCGTACTCATGGAGCAGCTGCATCGATAAAGGGGTCAAATACTTTTTCATTTGATACTTTTGATTCAGCTTTTCTAAAAACGATTTTGCTAAAGGCTCGATGTCTTTTTTTCGCATTCGCAGTGGCGGAATCGAAATTGGAAAAACGGTGAGTCGGTAATAGAGGTCTTCCCGGAATGTTCCATTTTTTACCATTTCTTCGAGATTTCTATTGGTTGCGGCAATGATCCGGACGTCGATAGTTATGGGCTTTGTGCCGCCTACTCGCATGATTTCCTGCTCCTGTAGGGCACGCAACAGCTTTACCTGCATATCTTTCGGGAGTTCCCCGATTTCGTCAAGAAATAAGGTCCCATTATTGGCGAGTTCGAAGAGGCCGATTTTACCACCTTTATTGGCACCGGTAAAAGCGCCGCCTTCATATCCGAATAACTCGCTTTCAATGAGGTTTTCCGGGATTGCGCCGCAATTTACCTTTATGAAACTTCCTTTTGATCGCAGGCTGTGCTGGAAGATATATCGCGCCATGACTTCTTTACCGACCCCGGTTTCACCGAATAGGATGACCGAGGTGTCCATTGAAGCGACTCGATTGGCCAGCAGCATAGCGGCTAAGGTTGTTTCATCTTTTGCGATGATTTCGTGAGTTTCTTCTGCCGTCGTCTGTAAATGTTCCAGCTCTAAAGCTAAACGGTCCATAGCGGCCGTTTTTTCTTGTACAACGGCTTTCAAATTGTAAATTTCGGTTAAATCTCGGACATTGGTCACGACCATGATAAAGTTTTCGTCTTTATCAAAAATGGGAGAGCTTGTTACCAGCGCTTCTTTTCCGGAACGAAAACATTGTTGCAAGGTAACGGGCTGCTTGGTTTTGATGACTTGGAGCGACCCGGACTGAGATATCAATTTATCGCGGACCAAGTCGGCCATATTTTTCCCGATGACTTCCTCTTGCTTTAATCCGGTAATGATTTCATAGGCATGGTTGATGCGGAGTACGTTGGCTTTTGCATCAGTAATGAATATACCGTCAAAGGAATGCTCTATAATTGCGTTTAAACGCTCCTGGGCCTCTGAGAGCGTGGAAAAAATTTTAGCGGTAGTTGTCATAACTATTGTCTCCTTTAAAATGGGTAATAAAGGAGTCCCAATGGGGCTTCTATAATTTACATGATAAATATGCAGACATGATATAATTATAACAATTTTTGGTTATAGTAACAAGGCTGATAGTATTGAGAGAATCAACGTCGATAGATGAAAAATGGACTATTGATGACGAGAATAGGAGTTAGAAATATGCAGTATTTCTCGATATTTTTGAATTAATCTTCTTGAAAAGGAGTATTCGAACTGGTCCGTCAACAGTGCAGTTAATTGGGCATCACTGTACGGATGTTTGACGTCTTCGTTTTCAATCAGCCGAGCGAGAGACTGTTGTACGGCATCTTTCGAAATGGTTTCTTTTGTCTTAGGAAAAGGACGCTGAAATAAATGTTTGAAGGAAATGGTTTTATGCGGCGTTTGTAGATACTTGTCTTTTATAGAACGACTGATGGTAGAGGGATGAAGGCCTACTTTTTTGGCAATATCTGACAGCGTCATCGGCTGCAGTGGTCCTTGGTTCTGTAAATAGTCTTGCTGACAGTTCCAAATGGCATCGGTTAAGGCATGCAGCGTTTTACGGCGGCGTTCAATATTATAAAACAGTAGGCGACAGCGCGTATATTTGGTTTGGAAATATTCCTTTACACTTTCGTCGGTCGTTGTCCGCATCATCCGGACGTAGTAATCGCTCATGGAATAAGAGGCTGACCAGGAGTCGTTTAAAATAACTTCGTGGTCGGTGCCCGTGAATTGAATGATGACATCGGGAATAATATAGGAGGCTTCTGCTTCGAAGATGCCGCTAAGTGGTGCCGGATTTAATTTCTTGATGAGAGCTATGGCGGCATCGATCTTTGTTTTGGGACCCTTTACAGATTGGTAAATTTGTGAGCGTTTTTGTTTTCCTATATCTGAAAGATGATGGTCAATCAGTTTTTCCAATAGCGGGGTTAACTTGTGATTGCGACGTAGCTGCAATTTTAGACAGTCCTTGAGTGACGTCGCGCCTATACCGGCAGGATCCAGTTCTTGGAGACGGCATAGGCAGAAGTCAAAAAGGCCTGCCGGCAAGGGCAATTTTTCGGTTATTTCTTCTTCGGTTATGGTCAAGTATCCTCTGCTATCGACATAGTCGGCCAAATACGAAAACAGGGCCCACTGGGGTTTTGTAAAATTCGCGGAATTTACTTGTTCCAAAATAAATTGTTTGACGCTGCGCTCTTCTGGAGCTGCTACAAAATCTAAAAAGGAAGTATCGTTGTGGGCTGACGATCTTTGATTTGGGCTATACTCCATGAAGGGGTTTTCTTCGGATTCTTTTTGAAGCAGGTTGTACAGAGATTCTGTGGATAAGGCGAGAATATTCAACGATTGAATTTGATTGGTTGAAAGTTTTTGAAGCTCTTTCTGACTCAGTGTTAAGTTGGTGTCCATTGTTTCACCTTCCGTCCTTTTCGGCCAGGTCGTTCAAAATTGGGTACTGGGTTTTCCCCGACGTATTTTTGGGGATTTGTTCTATTTGATGGATACTGAAGCAGTGGATATGAAGGCCGAGTTTTTCGATTAAGAAATCTTCTATTTCTGGTTGTTTGTCTGTGGTGCCCGTCATAAAAATATGCAGGTCATCATCTTTTCCGGTACAAGCAAAGTCGCTAACGTCAAAGGTGTTTTTTAAGAGTTCTTCTACTTCATCCATATTTACGCGCTTCCCCATTATTTTTAGGAAGCGTTTTTTTCGACCTGTAATATAGTAGTATCCGTCTTGATCGACATAGGCCATGTCTCCTGTATAAAGCCGTCCATGTCGTAAGTCTCCTAAGGATAAATCCTCTGCTTTTTGAGCGTACCCCATCGTTACATTCGGACCGTCATAACAAAGTTCGCCGGTTACCTTCGGCGTCGTGATTTCTGTTTTTTCATCTTCCATGATGTGGAAGGTCCCGCCCGGTATTGCGATGCCGATACTTCCCAATTTTTCCAAGGCTTTATCAAATGGCAGATAGGACATGCGTGCCGTTGCTTCTGTTTGACCATACATGACGATAAAACGCTTTCCTGTTCGGTGCGCAAATTCAAGATATTCCTTTTGCAGCCGTGTCGATAGATGGCCGCCGGCTTGAATCATCAGCTTCAATTTTGGTAAATCCATAGACATGATTCCGATACGCTTCAAACACTCAAAGGTGAAGGGAACACCTGCCAGTGAGGTGATAGATTCTTTTTTACAGATGTTCCAGAATTCTTTATCGAATACCGTGTTTTCTGTCAGACATTCGCAGGCACCTTGGAGGACATGGCTGTTTATTACTGACAGACCGAAGGTGTAGTGCATCGGGAGAGATGAAATCGGATGATCTCGCTCGGTGATTTTTAGATATTCGGCGATAGAGGTCGCATTTGATTGAATATTTTTATAGCTTTGTCGGACTAATTTCGGGCTTCCCGTACTTCCGGACGTCGTTAATAACAGGGCTAAATCCGGATGAATATGGTGGTTGATTTCATTACTATGGTATAGGCCGTAATCATATAGTGTATATATTGGTTCTTCTATATCATCTACGGGCTTAAACAGGTAGTTGGGCTGATAACGCATCAATAATTGCTGCTGTAATTCTTCATCCATATCGTGATCGATGAGAAGGGGGACGATATGGTTTTGCAGGCAGCAAAGGTAGGATAGTGCAGAGCCTATTGTGTTATGGCAGATAATGGCCGCTAATTGTTTGGGTTTATTTTCGATTAGTTGATGTACTTTTTTGCTGTGAACATACCAATCGCCATAGGTAATGGAATGGTCCATTCCATCAATAAATAAGAGATGATCTTGGTATTTCGGGTTTTCATCAAAGAAACACAACATATGTATCCCTCCTAACGAATGATGCGGGTCAGTGATTCCAGTAGATTGCGGCCATCCCAAATTATATCCATATCCATGGCTTGCCCGATTGGTACAACTCGGTCTACACCGGTTACCTGAGCTTGGATGAGCTGGTTTCGAACTTCAGTTGGGGATATATTTAAGGTCGTGATAGTCTGGACTTTAGCCGTAAGGTAGGGGAATATGTCCGATAAATCTTGTAATGGATATTGAAAAAATTGACCAAAAGTTCCTGATAATTGAGTTATATCGAAGGGCAAGTCAGATAATGTATAGACATAAAGTCGGTTGTTGTCATATGCGATGGATTGAATTTCAGCTTCATGCATTGCAAATTTCCAGGCTTCGGTGAATTTTCGACTTACTTTAATGGGCGCCAGGTCGTATTTCTGTATTTCATGGACAACGGCTTTCCACCATCGCTGCTGCGCATCGATGAAGGCGCTTTTTGGTCCAAGCCAAAAAATAAGTCTTGGAGAGGAGCAGGCATTTTGATCTACTTCATAGGTATCTAAATAAAAATGATGAACTTTTTCTTTTAATTCTTCATCTGAACAAGTAACGATATAATTGCTATCGAAGACCGACAGTGAGTAGCGATCGGGAAACGGAATGTCGATAGCCTTGGGAGATAAAGGGGATTTTCTGATTTCGAGAATTGTTTTGTCTCCGCCCCAAATTATGCGGCTGTCACAGTGTTTTGAAAACGAGTCTGTTACTTTTTTTTCGTGATCATAGGTGATGATTGCGTTTTGTTCCCATAGGCTTCGGTATGAAGGGGCCTGTAAAAGATGATCAAGCAGGTTGCAAATTGGGGTGATTGTCGGGAGGAGTTTGGGGGAAATCCGGACGATGTTGGCATTGCCGGCCAATAATGAGATAAATAAGCTGTATAAAAACATGACGGGCATGTTGGCTGGGGCAATATGAAAAGTTAAGCCGCGTCCCAATCGATTTTCGATGTAGGGGAGTAATTTTTTATATTCTTCTATTTTCCTTGGACGAAGCCAGAAGCGAAAAGCGGCCCATTCCGGATTGTCTTTTGTCAGCGGATGGTTTTGCAAATGGCGAGAGAAATCTTTACAGAATTGCACGATTAAAGGTGAAAATGGGGGGGACGGAATTATTTTTTCTGGAATCGTTCCTGCAATTGTTGTGACTTTTTTAGTTGTGCGCATCACTGCACCCCCTTATCTCCGCCTTGGCAATACGACCGTCAATGCGAAAATATTTGCCTAAACGACCACAAGGGCAATCATCAATGCCTAATAATGTCCCCATGTCTTCTGTCAGAATAGAATGCCCGGGATAGGATGTTGCCAGCGGCGTTAATACTTGAACTATTCCAGATTCACCAATGGCGCAAGGGGAAAAGTCCTCAGGGTTACGGATAATGATATCTGAAAAAATACTGGCATGAAGGTGCCCTTGTTCACACTCCATATAAATACATCCGGTTTGCTCAGCCATACCATAGTAATTGTGGACCTTGCTGATTTTAAACTGCTCGAATAGACGCTGCTTATAAACAGTGGGCGAAACGGCTCTATCTTGCATCTTTTTCCAGCCACCGCCATGGATGAGAATCGCATTGGATAAATCGAGCATGCCCGGGTAATCTGCCAGCGCTTCGCATAAATACTGCCAAATCATGAAAGTGAACCCGAAAATGAGCACCGGTTGATCATGATAGATTTGGATAAAGGTTCGGATGCTCTCTAGGTCTATCGATAAATCAGACTTTAGGGCATAATATTTTCGTTTGGCAAAGATAGAAAATCCTAAAACGGCAGCTCCTCTCGCATTGAAGGCATTGCGGTTTTTTAATAAGTCCGGCGTGTCGACAATGAGCATCGGCAATCGAGCGGAGCCGATAAAGTTTTCTACAATATGGTATAAGGCAAATTGTTGATTGCTTGCTGTTGTAGTATCGAGATATAGGTGGGAAGCTATACCGGATGTTCCGGACGAGGTAATCACTTTGAAAACGTCCTGGTCGCTGATGCTTTTTAACTCTTCTGTTTTAAAAAGAGCTATAGGGAGCATGGGAATGGTTGAAATTTGGTTATAACGATTGCGTTTGAGTCTTAAGGTGTTCAATGCCTGTCCGTACGGTGGGCAAGCCTTGCTGTGTTGAAGTGTTAATTCGGATAAGAGGTGTATATAATGGTGCTCTTTTTCGGATTGGGTCCAAGCAAATGGCGGCTGGTCAAGCCAAGTATTATAGTCCATAGGCATCCTTCACCTCCTTTGTCAATATAAAGGGTGCTCTGTGACCGGGATAGGTTTTTATTGGTGTGGGTAAACTCCGTAAAACGGGCTTACCCAATTTTTCATAGGCCTGTTCATCCCCGCCAGGGAGTCGTGTGATGACATTTTCGTTTGGAATGAAGTAGTCTCCTGAAAACAAGAGCGCTTCATCGACGATGATACAACTGCTGCCGGGAGTATGGCCGGGGGCGGATTGGCATAAAATTGTATGCTGTCGCCAGGTCGTCGTGTAACCTTTTTCAAAGGTAATATCTGCCGGTTGGCAAGTAAAAGGTGGGTATGAAACTCTCATTTTTCCATTGCTCTTAAAATATAAGTACGTTTCCATAATTCTTGTCATATTTAAGGTAGTACTTTGAATTCCCAGGCTGCAGGCGGCACTGCATAAAACTTTTACCGGATACTGTTTTCTGAGGTCGTTGAGGGCCGCTATATGGTCGCAGTGTTCATGTGTTAAAATGACAAGTTCCGGAGTTAGATTTTTCTCGGTAAGATAGGAATGGATTTTTTGAAAATTATTTGGATCGACGATGAGAACGCGATCCCCGGAGACTAACAGATAGCAGTTGCTGTCAGTCAGGGGATCGACAATTATTTTTTCGAGCATTTTAAATATCGACGCCGTATTTTCGTAAAATATCCATTCCCTTTTCATAAGAGCTGAATGCCAGCACATCGGGGGTATCAATGGAAATATCGAAGGTATCTTCCATTTCCTCCATTAATGTCATATGGCCCATAGAGTCCCATAGCTTAATACTGCGATACTTTAGACCGGGGAGGTCTTCTTTTTTTAGTTTGAAATTATTCATAAAAAGCTGTTCGTATTTTTCTAAGTTTGTCATGATTTATTCTCCTGTTCTGTGTTGTGATAGATAAATAATGTTTTCATCATCAATTGATGGATATTGCCTTCTACGACTATGGTTCCATCTGCTTTTTGGCAAATTCCTCGAAATTTGCCAATGTACCAGCGTTTTTTTTCTTCGACATGAATTAGTTCTATCGACGCATTAATGGTGTCGCCGGGATAAACGGGAGCGGTAAAGGATAATTGTTCATCCATTAAAATCGTTCCATCGCCCGGGAAAATAGTTCCCATGATAGAAGATAAGAGGCTGGCGGTCAGTACCCCGTGAACAACGGGGCGGCCAAATCCATGGAGGGCCGCAAAGGTCGGATCGGTGTGCAGCTTTCCGGAATCTCCGGTCAGTGCAGCGAATTGATAGATGTCTTCATCGGTGAATGTTTTGGTCATGGCGGCAGTTGTGCCTACCCGTATTTCTGTTTTTGCTGTTGGGTCCTGTTGAGATGAAGCCTCCATTTCTTTTGAAAAGTCTTTAAATTGTTGCGGTGTGAGGAGTTGGCGAAACTGTCGCGCTGCGATACCCGTTTTATCTGCACAGGCCGTCATACAGCCACACACGAGCAGACAGATATCACAGACTGTATTTTCCACATCATATGTAAACATATGTTGAGGAAATTTTTTTTTCAGCTTTTCTACTTCGCGGCTGCGATCGTAGCGAGGGTTGCAGCCTCCGCAATATTTTATGCCTATTTTCATAGCTTACCTCTGCATATGACGCATGCGTAATATATCCTTCGCTTGAGCAATGAGGGAGTCGCTGACCCCGGTTACCAGGATAATGTCTTGGACCTCGGGAATGGACTCACGAATCTTATTTCCGATGAGTTCTTCTGTCGTTAATTGGGCTGACGGACAGCCGCTGCATTTTCCGGTTAGGCGGATTCGTAAAATGTGATTAGTGTAGTCGACGATGGCGACATCCCCTTGGTGTTCGGCTAAGATGGGTCTAATTTCTTTTTCTAATACAGATTCAATTTGTTGTTTTATAGAATCATTCATTGTATTCACATCCTATCTGATTAATTTAATTATTTATATGAAATTATCGTGCCAAAATTAAAAAGGATAATGTGTGATAAATAATAGTTCTTAATTTCACGATTTTGAAGAGGAAAAATAGGTGTATAAGTGGATATATTTTTAAATATAAAATATATCCGATATAAGCAAATACATAATGCGCGTGTGTAATGTAATGAGACAAAAATAAGATAAAATGTTTTACTGACTAAAAGCAGGAAAATATAGAAATAAACCAAGATTAACAATGCGTTTTGACGAATTTGCTGAACCAAAAATGAAACAAAATAAATTTGTTCCAAAATTAAAACAACATACTGTTACAAATGTGCTAAAAGTGAAACGAATAAATGCTATAAATATAAGTAAAGCTAAATGTGAAATAGTGAACGATGTTGATTGAAAAAAATAAAAATTTATCTGGATGAGATAATTACTATGCTTTTAAAGAAATAAACGCTATATTTTTTTTCATGATCATTTACTTGGCATGATTTTTGCTCTTACTATAGGCAAAGCACGTTATCGTGTGAACCAATTACTCAAAATTTATTATAAGATAAGTAGAAAGGATGATTTATTATGGCATTAATGACAGGCGAACAGTATATCGAAAGTATGAGAAAGAAAAATTTACAGGTCTATATGTTCGGTAAGAAAGTTGCATGTCCTGCTGATGACCCGATTCTCCGTCCGTCCATGAATTCCGTTCGCATGACCTATGATCTGGCTCAGCAACCGGAATATCAAGAACTGATGACGGCCGTTTCTCCCTATACCGGTGAACGCGTTAACCGCTTTACCCATATTCATCAGAGCACAACGGACTTAATGAATAAAGTAAAAATGCAGCGCCTTTGTGGTCAGAAAACGGCTTCTTGCTTCCAGCGTTGTGTCGGGATGGACGCTTTTAACGCTGTATTCTCGACGACCTTTGATACGGACAAGAAATATGGAACAAAATATCATGAAAATTTCATAAAATTCTTGAAACGTGTACAGGAAGAAGACCTTACGGTAGACGGGGCTATGACAGACCCTAAAGGTGACCGTGGCTTGGCTCCGCATGCTCAGGCAGATCCTGATATGTATCTTCATGTTGTAGAACGTCGTCCGGATGGCATCGTCGTCCGTGGTGCTAAAGCACATCAGACTGGTTTTATTAATTCCCATGAAGTTATCGTCATGCCGACCATTTCCATGGGGGAAGATGATAAAGATTATGCAGTATGTTTCTCTTGCTCTACGGATGCTGAAGGCATTTTCATGATTGTTGGTCGTCAGTCTTGCGATACCCGTAAAATGGAAGGCGCTCCTATGGATACGGGCAATCCTGAATTCGGTGGGACAGAAGCTCTGGTCATCTTTGATAACGTATTTATCCCGAACGAAAACATCTACCTCAATGGTGAATATGAATTTGCCGGCGTCTTGGTTGAACGCTTTGCCGGATATCATCGTCAATCTTATGGCGGATGTAAAGTTGGTGTTGGCGACGTCCTCATCGGTGCCGCTGCCGTAGCAGCCGACTACAATGGTTGCCCGAAAGCTTCTCATGTTAAGGATAAGATTATCGAAATGCAGCACCTCAATGAAACCCTCTTTGCCTGCGGGATTGCCTGCTCGGCCCTGGGAACGAAAACTGAAGCTGGCAACTATCTTATCGATTTGCTCTTAGCGAACGTCTGCAAACAGAATGTAACTCGTTTCCCCTATGAAATCGTTCGGTTGGCTGAAGATATCGCCGGTGGTCTGATGGTTACGGCTCCGTCTGAAAAAGACCTTCGTGATCCGAAGATTGGGCCGTATGTCGACAAATACCTCAGAGGTGTCAACTCTGTATCGACTGAAAATCGTCTCAAAATTTTACGCCTGATTGAAAATCTCAGCTTAGGTACTGCTGCTGTCGGCTACCGTACTGAATCGATGCATGGCGCCGGTTCGCCGCAGGCACAGCGTATCATGATTTCACGCCAGGGCAACTTGCGCATGAAGAAAGAATTGGCTAAATCTATTGCACAGATCGAAGAATAATGCTTGATGAAAGCTGCTTACCATCTTTTCGATAAGGTGAACAGTTGGAATAATATAGTAGAGTAGATGAGATATTGACTGGTGCCTGCAACTGGGCTACTCCTCCTTCGTTGCAGGCCGTCAGTCGATTTATAAGAAAGTAGGTGTGTGTGATGGATTGGAGAAAAGAATATGCCAGCAAGATTGTATCTGCTGAAGAAGCGATAAGCCACGTCCAGTCCGGCAACCGTATTGTCTTTACCCATGCTTGTGGTGAATCACAAGTTTTAACCGAAGAATTGGTTCGCCAGGCCGATCGTCTTGAAAACGTAGAAATTGTCCACATGGTTGCAATGGGACAGGCTCCCTATTGTCAGCCGGAGATGGAAAAGCATTTTAAACATAATGCCTTGTTTGTCGGCGGTTCTACACGAAAAGCTGTTGAAGAAGGCCGCGCAGACTATACGCCGTGTTTCTTCCATGAAGCTCCTCAACTTTTTGCGGATGGAACATTGCCGGTCGATGTCGTTTTCCTGCAACTTAGCGAACCCGATGAAGACGGAAATTGCTCTTATGGCGTATCTGTTGACTATACGCAGCCGGCAGCAGAAGTTGCAAAGTTGGTTATTGCTCAGATTAATAAGAATATGCCTTATACTTATGGGAATGGCATCAACCTTAAAGATATTGACTATATCGTAGAGAAGGACGAAGATCTTATTGAACTCCAGCCGCCTAAAATTGGCGAAACGGAACGTAAGATTGGGCAATATATTGCTTCCTTGATTCACGACGGAGATACGTTGCAGCTCGGTATTGGCGCGATTCCGGATGCAGTACTGTCTTTCTTGGGCGATAAAAAGGATCTCGGTATCCATTCAGAAATGTTCTCTGACGGCGTCGTTGATTTAGCCCGTAAAGGCGTTATTACCAATAAAAAGAAGACGGTTGATCCGGGAAAATTCGTTTCTTGTTTCCTCATGGGGACCAAAAAACTATATGACTTTGTAAATAACAATCCGGATGTTTTGATGAAACCCGTCGATTATACCAATGATCCCTTTGTAGTCGCCAAAATCGATAATATTATTTCGATTAATTCGGCCGTGCAGGTCGACTTGATGGGCCAAGTAAATGCTGAAATGATCGGATATAAACAGTTCAGTGGTGTTGGTGGCCAGGTCGATTTTGTTCGCGGTGCATCGCGGGCTAAAGGTGGGAAGGCCATCATTGCGATGTCCTCTACTGCCGGTCACGGTAAAATTTCGAAAATTGTTCCATTGCTGGATGAAGGTGCTGCTGTCACAACGTCTCGTAATGATATCGACTATGTCGTTACTGAATTTGGCATTGCCCATCTTAAAGGGCGCACCTTACGGCAGCGTGCTATGGAACTCATTAAGATTGCCCATCCGGATTTTAAACAAGATTTAATTGCAGTATTTGAACAGCGGTTTCATTGTAAGTATGAAGGATAAAAACAATACTTCTTGACATCCATGCGCCATAGCAACGATTTGGGTTATCGATAATTTCATACCGAATTGCGTTGCTTTGGCGCTATTTTTGTCTAAATTTAAAAGAGAAAGAAGGGAACAAGCTTATGTTCGGTCCTGTTTATAAACGTAAAGAAGGCGAACTTCAACCAGGGATTAATTTGCATATCTTTAATTTGGTCCTGCGTTTGCCTTTTATCCACTATCGTTTTGAATGGCCTGATTATGTTCAGGGGTTACTCCTCTGTGCTGTTTGTCTCGGCATTATTCCGGTTTTACAGGAATATTTAGGGATGCCTTTTGAAATTGCGATTACTATCGTTATCATGAACGGCTTTTTGTATACTTGGCATGCTCATTTGGGGGACCCGGTTGTCCCTGGGTGGATTACACCGGCTATTCCTTTGCTTTTATTATGGTTAGGTGAATTTCCGAATGATACGGCAGAACGTATGCATGCACTCATTGCCTTTGAGTTTGAGTTGGGGTTGCTTACTTTCTTCTTAGGGGCGACTGGATTAGCTAAACGTGTTGTCGATTTAGTTCCAGATGCCTTAAAATCAGGGATTCTGATTGGCGCTGGCATTGCAGCTGTCCGATTAGTATTCAATACCGGCGGTAATTTTGATAAATATCCATTTACCATTGCTATTGCCGTAGGCTTTGCTTTCTATTGCTCTTTTAGCAATCATTTTAAGAGCATCATGAATAAGAATAAAGTTTTCCGTGTTATTTCTGATTTAGGTTTATTGCCGGCAATGGTCTTGGCGGTTATTATTGCTCCTATTGTAGGCGAATTACCGTGGCCTACGATTGAAATGGGCTTTACTCATCCTCACTTTGTAGAAGTCTTTACTCAGTGGAGTCCTTTTGCGGAACGAATTGGATTCCCTGCGATGTCTTATTATGTCCAAGCAATGCCTCTGGTTGTTGCTACCTATGTTGTTCTCTTTGGTGAATTGATTCAGGCAGATGCTTTGATTGATGAAGCCCGCGAATTTCGTCATGGGGACGAAAACATTCACTTTGATGCCAATCGTAACAACGTTATCGTTGGTGTTCGTAACATGACGATGGCTATGTTAGGTCCGGACCTGTCGATGTGTGGTCCGTTATGGGCTGCTATGCAGGTTGTTATTTGTGAACGATATAAACACGGGCGTGAAGCAATGGACAGCTTGATTGGTGGGGTAGCTTCCTTCCGATTGGGGACTTTTACCGGGTACTGGTTGTCGCCTATTGTAAGCTTCGTAAAACCTGTTCTGCCAATTGCCTTAGCTTTGACCATGTTGATTCAAGGCTATGTAGCTGTTCGCGTTGGCGTTCTTCGTGCTAAGACCTTTAATGATCTTGGTGTTGCCGGCATTATCGGTGGTGTCCTCGTATCTCGTGGTGCTGCAATGGCTTTAGGTGTTGGGATTGTTCTTTGCCTGCTTGTATTTGGTAAAAATTTCTTCAAACGTAAAATGTCCCTGTATAATACCAAAGCAGATCCGATTTTCAATACAGCTGCCTTGAAAGAGCTGAATATTGAAAAAGAAGGCGCAGAAAAATAAGTAGTAGAATTTTGATATCCGGAGGTTTGTGCTATGCAGTATTATGGCGATCTGTTACGGAAAATGACAAAATCGAATACAACAGAAGTTTGTGAGTTTTTTGTGAGAAAATGTTTGATGAATGCGAAAAGCAGATCGACAAATGAAGGCATGAAACGTTTTTTCATGATTTGCGGAGTATCAGCTAATGATGGAATCAAAAATCTTCTGGAAAAAAATGAATTGACTTTTAATGGATATTGGTCCCACCGGCGGTATTTTGCGAAAATTAAATCCCAGGTTCCATTGGTGGTAAAGTCATATTTATCCTGTTTACTACTTTTATTATCTTCTCAGAAAACCCTGATTTTTCAAAAGACAGGGTTGAATGAATCCGACCTTTTGGCATATTGGTGTACTATTTTTAAATACGATGACCAGGACAAGGTTTATTTTAATGATCTTCTAAAAACAGTCAGCCAAGATACGGACGGAATCCTAAAGGTCTTTGAAGATTTAAATCGCATTTGCCATGATAATTTGAATGGTGGGGTTGAAACGAATATCCCCTGTACAAATGCAAACCGGGATATGTTGATTTGTCAAATAGAGGAAGATGTATATGTTCTTGCTCGTAGATTGGCAGATTTGCCGGATTTGTATTCATAATTTAGTGTATATTTTTATAGGCTCTCTTTTTGCAAGGAGAGCCTAGTTTTTTCTATGGAACATTTAAAGGTGGGGATTATCTATGTCTATTGGCATTAAAGCTCCTGGATATTATGTTCAAGGAGCGGGAGAGTTAGGTAAGTTAGGGAAATATGCTAAAAAGATGGGAGATAATTTTTTAGTGGTAATATCTCCCAACAATAAAAAAAGAGTCGGTAAAATCATTGACACTGCATTGACAGAAATAAATAAAACCGTGTTTTATGCTGAATTTTCTGGTGAGTGTACCCCAGAAGTCATTGCAGATATCCAGAGTTTAGCAGTGGATCATGGGTGTGATGTCGTTGTTGGTGTAGGTGGAGGAAAAGCGATTGATACCGCAAAAGCGGTAGCCACTAATTTAGGTGGTTTACCAGTTATTATTATTCCTACGATTGCATCTAATGATGCGCCCTGTAGCAGTGTGTCTGTCATCTATAATAAACAGGGGATTGTTATCAAAGCACTGATGATGAAACATAATCCGGATCTTGTTTTAGTCGATACTGATATCATTGCGAAAGCGCCTAAAAAATATCTGATTTCCGGAATGGGGGATGCGTTGGCTACTTATTTTGAAGCCCGGGCTTGTCGTCGGAGTAACGCTAAAACTATGGCGCGTGGAAATTGTTCTATTACAGCGTTAGCATTATCGGAGCTGTGTTATAAAACCTTATTGCAATACTCTTTAGATGCGTTGAAAGCCGTTGATGCGAAAACGTGACACCTGCTTTGGACGCTGTCGTTGAAGCCTGTGTATACCTTAGTGGCGTTGGTTTTGAATCAGGCGGATTGGCAGCAGCCCATGCTATTAATGATGGGCTGGCTCATGTACCTCAAGCCCATCACGCTTCTCATGGTGAAAAAGTTGCATTCGGTTTATTGGCGCAGCTTCTTCTGGAAAAATCACCACATGATGAGTGGGAAACTGTATTGAATTATATTAAATCTGTAGGGCTCCCGTCTTGTTTAGCTGATTTAGGGATTGTTGAAGTAAACGCTGAAGAACTGCAGGCGGTAGCGGAAGCCGCAACAGTGCCGACTCAATTCACAAAAAATGTTCGTCCTGATATTACGGCTGATGATGTATATAAGGCTATTATGGAAGCCGATGCCTTAGGACGTAAGAAATGAGGAATCAAGATGTTTACTATAACGGGACAAGCTAAAAAGTATATTGAAACTAATGGCGGACAGGCTGTCGTCACCCTTGCTTTTGAACCGTCTGGCGGTTGTTGCTGCAAAGGAGATTTAATTTGGGGCAGCTATGTCCCTGAAGTTAGTTTAGGATCACCTATCAAACAAGATGGATATCCCTTCGAAAAAATTGATGATATCATTATCTGGTATCATCCTAAATTGCAGATTCAACAAGGTTATTCAGCTATTTCTATAAATTTGAAAAAGTTTTTATTTCAGCAATGGTTGACCATAGAAGGTGCACAAGGAGTTGCCATGACTCGTGATAAGGCGTTTGAACTGTAACTAGTATTCACCGACGGTAGTCCAACTTCTAATTTGATTATTCTAAAATAAAAGTATCGCATCTGCACGGTGTACAGATGCGATACTTTTATCATTCTCATGTTATTCTGATTGAAAGACGGTTATATAGCCATCCTTTGTTTCTTTTACGATTTGTTCGACTTCATGACTTTCGTTGACGGTAACGGTGTAGTCATCGGGCCCTTTAAAGCGGACGCAGGTTCCGCAGGATGCGCTTAGGGAGCGGGGGACAGGCATCATCCGCTTCTCGACAATGCTTTCGGGAAGGGAATTGATGAATCGAATGGCCCCGAAATGGGAATAAAATAAAGCGACGTAGTACATGGCTTTCACTACTTCCGTGTGATTTTCAGGAGAAAATCGTCTCCCTGTTCGGCCGATTCTACGGCGTATCCTTGGTGGGTGACGAAACGAGTGATGTTTTCAAGGGCAGCGTGGTTGTCTACCAGTACTTCACAGGTTTTGTCGTCCCTTTGTTGTTCTAAAGCTTTTTTTACCATAATAACCGGTTCCGGGCAGGAATAACCTCTGGCATCTATCATCATGTGGCTCACCTCAATTCATAGCTTTCTTTTGCGAATATGTGTTTACGATGGCAATGATTAAAACGACGATCAATCCGATGATAACTCCGTATTTACCGTTCATGGTCGGGCCATTTCCCGAAGCCGCTAAGGCAAAGTTATGGGCAAAGGCAGCGCCGGCAGCCAGGCCCAAGAAGGTAACGGCCGAATCGGTGTTGCCTTCGCCGGTTAAAATAAGCTGGCGCATGGGGCAGCCGCCGAGAAGGGCACAACCGAAACCGGCTAAGAGCATGCCTAAGAAGTTCCAAAGTCCGTCGGCATGGGCGATGGGCTGTCCTGTGAAACCAGGATGGAAATTGCCGACAGCCAGATTTACGGCAAAGGCGGCGACTAAGAGGGCGATAAAGCCGAGTAATAATTTTGTTTCACGGAATAAGATGAAATCACGGATTCCGCCAACCATACAAAAGCGGGTGTACTGCGCTAACGCGCCGACGATGAGGCCGGCTCCCAATGAAATCCAAACGGCAGCATGCTTGGCCCCGGGGCCTCCGCCGGCAGGGGTAAAGAGAATGAAGGCCGGTGCGAGAACTAATAAAATTAAAATGACGATTTGCACGGCCGGCATGATAAAGCCGTCGAGTTTGGTTTGCGTATAGGTTCTCTTTAAGGAGTAACCGCGATTCAAGAAGAAGACACCGGCACCGATGCCGCAGGCAAAACCGGCAAGGCCGACTAAGGCATTCCAGTCACCACCGGCAATTCGCAGAATCATTCGGAAGGGGCACCCTAAAAACATCAGGCAGCCTATCATGACGAAGAATCCTAAAATGAATCGGGTCACCGGAGAAGAACCACCGCGGGAGCCGTGTTCATGACGAATTAACGAGAGGATGAATGATCCCAGCAGCAGGCCGATGATTTCAGGTCGAATATACTGTACGGCACCGGCTCTATGCAGTCCCAACCCTCCGACTGTATCGCGGATAAAGCAAGCGATACAGAAACCCATATTGGCAGGATTTCCGGCAACGACTAAAAGACCGGCAATTACGCCAATGATGAGTCCTGAAATGATGATGATAATTTTTTCCCTTTCTAAACTCATTATCACTACCTCCTATGCATTTATTTTTTTACAAGACAACCTAACAAAAAAAAAGAAGGACTAATAATTAATTTGATTATATCATGCGCGTCAGAAAAAGTAAATTATTTCACAAATGCATAAAATTTTATTTTCGTGATTTTATTTGAGGAGATTTTGATTCTTACTGAAAGTAAAATGGGGATATACTGGTTGCATAGACTGTTTTTGCTGGCTATACTAATAGATAAATATACCGTTTTGCGCAAGAATGGATCATGGATAGGTTTTCTGACTCATGTTTTTTAGTGATGTATATCACCGTAGAATATATCCTGACTTGTTTTATTTGAAAGGAGTTCGTTATGAATACCATATATATGGACAATGCCTGTACGTCTTTTCCCAAACCTCCGACGGTAGCGAAGGCGGTAGGGGAGTTTATTGCACATTCAGGGGTCAATATCAATCGCGGGTCTTATGGCCCTGCCTATGAGACAGAAAATGTTGTGTACCATACGCGACTGGCGTTAAGCCATTTGTTTGGGAGTCCTGACTGTAAGAATGTTATCTTTACGACCAATGTCACGACGAGTTTGAATATGGTTTTAAAAGGGCTGCTTCGGCCGGGCGACCACGTTTTGGTATCCTCTATGGAACATAATGCCGTTATGCGTCCTTTAGTTCAATTAGCTCGTGAAGGGGTATCTTTTGATCGGATTCCCTGTACGCAGCAGGGGGAATTGTGCCTGCATGAAGCGGCAGCACTGGTTCGCTCCAATACCAAGGCGGTCGTTATGACTCATGCCTCTAATGTCTGTGGGACAGTCATGCCCTTGATGGAAGTCGGAGATTTTTGTCACCGCTATGGCTTGAAGTTTATTGTCGACAGTGCTCAGACGGCCGGAGTTCTTCCTATCCATATGGAAGATATGCATATCGATGCCCTTTGCTTTACCGGTCATAAAGGGCTTCTGGGGCCACAAGGCATCGGAGGATTTATTGTTACGGATGAGTTAGCGGATAGCCTGGTGCCTCTTATTAGCGGCGGGACGGGAAGCTTGTCTCACCGTGAAGAAGTTCCCGATTTTTTGCCGGATAAGTTTGAGGCGGGAACGTTAAACTTGCCGGGAATTGTAGGACTTCATGCTTCATTAACCTATTTAGCTGACAAGGGAATTGCGAAAATACATGAGAAGGAAATGGCCTTGACCAATCAATTTTTAGAGGGACTTACATCTATCCCCGATGTGTCGGTTGCCGGCAGAACAGATACCCATCAGCGGGTGGCCGTCGTTTCTATCTCTTCGAGGAGCAGGGACAATGCACAGGTCGCTTTTGAGTTGGAAAATCAATACGGGATTTTGACGCGAGTCGGTCTGCACTGTGCTCCGGGGGCTCATAAAACACTGCATACCTTTCCGGCCGGGACGACTCGCTTTTCCTTCAGTCACTATAACACGGAGGAAGACGTTGACCGAGCTATTGCTGCATTGAAAGCTATTTGTAAATAGGTGAATGTAAAGCTTTGATCCGGTGTGACAATACACGCCTCCTTTTACGGGCGGATACTTGAAAAAAAGAATGGCAGTGGTTTTGACAGGGACTAAACAGCAGTAATAACAATGAAAGACGGCGGTCACGGTGGTGACGTCGTCTTTTTTGCATCAGCCCACCCTCATGGTGCAATAAAAGGCAATTGAATTTTTCATTTATGCAAATACAGAGGGAGTGATTAATGGTATAATTACTATTGTTGCTTTATCACTTGCGATGTTATCATGGATAATCCGATGAAAATGGAATGGAGGGATAGGTCTTCGATTTTTCCGGATTCAAGATGGGTCATATGGATGAAAAAAAGTATAGCCGCTGATGAATTAAAGTCTTTTGCAATTATAACCTTTATTTTATACGATAAGTATATAAGATGGTTAAAAGGTGGTGAGTCTATGAAAACCATTGATCTGTTTTCACAAGGCTTGAACGATTTTTCTTCTTTACAGAAAGAGGATTTATCGAATGTATTTATTTTGCACGGCATTGTTCATTGGTTTATGGATGAGTTTGATCTGGGACAGCAGGTGTTTCGCGATTATCTTTCGGAAAGTAATCCCTCACTTGCCATTTCGTTGACCCCGAAGGAATTGATTTTGGATGCTTACGAACGGCATCTCTTTGTCGATGAATCGGTTTGGCTGTCCATGTTGAAAGATCGGTACCGTCCGGACTGTACGGAACCTGTAGAGGAGAAGGTACAGCGGATTACCCGCTATTATGTACCTGCTTTCGAGTCGATGATAGAAGCCCTTGAAAACTGATTAAAAGGCTGTCATCTCGGTGACAGCCTTCATTATATGGGGAGGATGAACTCTTTTCATGGAGCTGATGATTGTATTTGCGTCGACGGTTATACCGATGCCGGCTTTTCGGATGGGGAATTGTCAAAAAAATGATTTGATGACATATTTTATATAGAAGGAGGCATGCTTATGAATATCAATCACTTTTCCTATTTTATCGAGACCGTGCGGGAAAACAGTATTACCCGAGCTGCGGAATCTCTCTTTATCAGCCAATCGACAATCAGCAAGGCCATAAAAAATCTGGAACAGACGTATAATACGGAACTCATCGATCGAAAGGCCCGTAAGTTTAAATTGACATCTGCCGGCGAAATTTTTTACAATAGTGCCGTCAAAATCGTATCGAATTATCAGGCTGAAACGGAAGTGCTGGCGACTCTTTTGCACAGTCAGCGGGGAAAGTTGATTCTCGGGATACCGCCTGTTACGGTAACGGTCATTCATTCGCTTTTTCATCAATATCAGCAGATGTATCCCGAAATCACCCTGCAAATTACGGAAATCGGAGCCCAAACCGTTTTTTCACTGATACAGGCCGGTGCCGTCGATATCGGTATTATCATCGAGCCTTTTGACCATCCGGAGGTCAATAAAATCCCCATTATGGAGTCGGAAGCGGTTTGTGTCGTCTCAACGAGTCACCGCCTGGCTAATTATGATACCGTTTCTTTTTCCCAGTTAAAGGACCAGCCGTTTTTTTCGCTCGACAAATCTTTCATGCTTCACGACCGCATGGTGGAATCTTGCAAGGAAGCCGGATTCACGCCTAAGATTCAAATGGAGAGCGCACAATGGGACTTATTGGTAGAAGCCGTTTCTTATGGCGAGGGAGTCACCATCTTACCGAAGCCGATCATTCAAAAATTCTGCAGTAAGCGAGTAAAATCCCTGCGTCTCAGTAATCCGTCCCTTCCTTGGATTCCGTTAGCGGCGTACCATCAGGAGAAATTTCTGAGTACACCCATGAAACTCTTTTGGGATTTAGTTCAAAAATCGAAGCTGCACATCTGATTTTTTAAGCACTTGACTCTTCGGAGTCAGGTGCTTTTTTTACGTGAAATTTATTCATTACAGGGATGAAATCGATGTATTTTACAAAAGCATAGCAGCGATGATACGATGTAGGCAACAAAAGCATACGAGAAATGAATCTCAATTATTTACACGTGTGATAAACCAATGTAATGCTTTGAACCACATGAAGGTTCGTCCCTCCCGGTCCGTGTTCCCATCCTTTTATTTGGATATGTGAAATAAGGAACATTTATCTCGGACCAAGCTTAACAACAAAATGATTTAAAATTCGATAAGGAGTGATACGTATGGATTTTGGTGTAATCATTATTATTCTTAGTTTGCTGGGATTGATTGCCTTTGCGTACCGCGGTTTTTCCGTTATCATGATGGCTCCCATTATGGCTCTCTTGGCTGCCTCATTATCGGGGCTGGCCATTATGCCTTCCTATACGGAGTTGTTTATGGGCAAGGCCGTCACTTATATTAAGTCCTTTTTCCCGATTTTCCTGTTAGGCGCTATCTTTGGTAAGGTCATGGAAGACACGGGCCTGGCTAAAAGTATTGCCAGAGCTATCATTACCGGCCTTGGAAAAGAACCGCATAAAGCCGTCATGTCGATTGTCATTGCAGCCTCTCTCTTAACCTATGGCGGTGTCAGCTTGTTCGTCGTCGTGTTTGCCGTTTATCCTTTCGCGGCTGCTCTTTTCAAGGAAGCGAATTATCCGAAACGCTTACTTCCGGGTATCATCGCCCTGGGCGCCTTCACGGCGACGATGGACTGCCTGCCCGGGACACCGCAGATTCAAAATATCATCCCGACGGCCTATTTCGGAACGACCTTGTATGCCGCTCCTGTCGCCGGCATCATCGGTGCCTGCATTATCTATGGCGGCGGTCTGGTCTATCTGACCCGCTGCTTGAAACAGGCCATCGCCAATGGGGAAGGCTACGGGAATCATACCATCAATGAACCGGAAGACAATCCGGATGCCGTCTTGGTTTCTTGGAAATTAGCCTGTATTCCCTTGCTGGCGGTCTTGGTCATTAACTTCCTCATTACGGAAATCGTCATTTGGCATCCGGCCATTCTCGAACCCTTCCAGTCCATGAAGGGCGTGCCTCTCGTCGTGGCTCAGGTTAAAAATGTTGCCAGCATCTGGTCCTTGATTATCGCCTTGGTCGTCGGGATTTTCTTAGCCCTTATCATCGGTAAAGGGGAGATTAAATCAATCGACCGCCTGACCAAGATTCTCAATGCCGGTGCCATCGGTTCTCTCTTGGCCATCATGAACACGGCATCAGAAGTCGGCTATGGCAATGTTATTTCGCAGCTTCCGGGCTTTTCCCACGTAGCCCACGCTTTGATCAACATCCATATTGGCGGTACGCCGTTGGTATCGGAAGCGATCAGCGTCACGACCTTGGCCGGTATTACCGGATCCGCCTCGGGCGGTATGGCCATTGCCCTTGAATTGATGTCCCAAGACTGGCTGGCATGGGCCTCGTCTATCGGCATGGGTCCTGAAATCCTTCACCGCGTAGCCTCCATGGCGTCGGGCGGTCTCGATACCCTGCCTCATAACGGCGCCGTCATTACCTTGCTCGCCGTTTGCGGATTAACTCATCGGAGTTCTTATAAAAATATTTTTGCAATTACCCTCTTGAAGACCTTTGCCGTTTTTGTAGTCATCCTTATTTACTCGGTTACAGGGCTTCACTAACGGATAGATTAGTTACGATAAAGGAGATGTTGATATGGCACAATTTATAACAGCTGCTGAGGCTGTGCAAAAGATTGAAAATGGAGCTACCTTGGCTACAAGCGGTTTTGTCGGCGGGATTATCCCCGAAGCCGTATTGAAGGCCATCCAGGCTTCTTATCTGGAAACGGGTACGCCTCGAGATTTAAACGTCGTCTTTGCCGCCGGTCAAGGGGACGGCGGTGAACGAGGACTTAATCATCTGGGCGAAGAAGGGTTGCTGCGCTGCATCGTCGGCGGTCACTTTAACTTGACGCCGCGCATCGGTAAGCTGGTTATGGACAATAAAGTAGCTGCCTATAACTTCCCGCAGGGCACGATTTCCCAGTGGTTTCGGGATATTGCCGGCCAGCGGCCGGGGACGATTACCAAGGTTGGCCTGCGCACCTTCGTCGATCCCCGCTTAGAAGGCGGAAAATTAAACGCTCAGACGACGGAAGACTTAGTGGAAGTCGTCAATATGAAGGGCGAAGAATGGCTTTGGTATAAGCCCCTGTCCCTTAACGTGGGCATCATCCGGGGCACGACAGCGGACCAGGACGGCAATATTTCCATGGAAGAAGAAATCGGGACCGGCGAAGCCCTGTCCATTGCGGCAGCCGTCCATGCCTGCGGCGGAATCGTCATTGCCCAGGTAAAAAAAGTGGCTGCTCGCGGCACCCTCGATCCGAAAGATATTAAGATTCCCGGCGTACTCGTCGATTATATCGTTCAAAGCGATACAGCCGATCATCTCATGACTTGGGACCATGAATTCAATCCGGCCTTTAACGGCGATTTGAAAGTTCCCGTCGATTCACTGCCGGCCATGGAACTGACTAACCGCAAGATCATTGCCCGCCGCTGCGCCATGGAATTGATTCCCGATGCCGTCGTAAACCTCGGTATCGGTATGCCCGAAGGCGTTTCCTCCATCGCCGCGGAAGAAGGTGTTGAAGGCATGGTCTTGACGACGGAAGCCGGTACGATCGGCGGTGTTCCTGCCGGCGGTGGAAGCTTCGGGGCCGCGACCAATGCCCATGCCATCATCGATCAGCCCTACCAGTTTGACTTTTACGATGGCGGCGGCGTCGACCTGGCTATCTTGGGCCTGGCTGAAGCCGATGAGCATGGGAATATCAATGTCAGCAAGTTCAAAGGCCGTGTTGCCGGCTGCGGCGGTTTCATCAACATTACGCAGAACTCTAAAAAGGTCATTTATTGCGGCACCTTTACGGCCGGCGGCCTGAAAGAGTCGGTCCGGGACGGAAAATTGATCATCGATCAGGAGGGACGTAACCACAAGTTCCTGAAACAGGTCGAACAAATCACCTTCAGCGGCGATTATGCTAATTCTGTCGGACAGCCCGTGCTGTACGTTACGGAGCGAGCCGTCTTTAAATTGACGCCGGAAGGCATGGAACTGATCGAAATTGCACCGGGCATCGATTTAGAAAAAGATGTATTGGCTCACATGGAATTTAAGCCGATCATGAAGGATGTCAAATTGATGGACAGCCGTATTTTTGAAGATAAGCCCATGGGCTTAGATGTATAGATATTCTTTTAAGGAGGTGATATGATGGCAAGAAATATTGCGTACGATGACATCCATGTAGGCGACAGAGCCTCGGTGTCGAAGACGATTTCTGAACACGACGTGTATGCTTTTGCCGGGGTTACGGGCGATTTCAACCCGGTCCATGTCAATGCGGAATTTGCAAAGAATTCGCTCTTTAAGCAGCGCATTGCCCACGGTATGATTTCAGCCGGTCTCATTTCGGCTGTACTGGGAACCGAACTGCCCGGTATCGATACGATTTACATGAATCAGGAGCTCAGCTTTTTAGCGCCTGTATTGTATGGAGATACCTTGACGGCAACGGTTGAATGCATTGAAAAAGACGACGCCAAACATCGGATTGTATTCCGGACTACCGTTACCAACCAGCACGACAAGCTGGTAACTGACGGAAAAGCACGAGTTATGAAAAAATAAGTTTTGTCGGTCGGTTTCACACGCCGGCCTTCCTTTAAAAAGCTCATAGATAAAACCTGCTCATAGAAATAAAAGCCTTCGAATCTTGGAGAAACCGCCCTTTTACCAAGATTTGGAGGCTTCTATTTCTATAAAGGGGGGGCGGTAGTCTTCGGTGTAGCTGATTACGCTGTCTTTGTGTAGTGCAGCTATGCTTTAGGCGGTGTTCACTCATCTTTATATTGAGATTTACAGGCTGGTCCTTTATTATATATACTATAAGGCCGGTAAGATGGCGGCTTACCCGGTTTTGTGCGGTCCTGGCCCATTCACCGGCATATCACAGCGAACGGGAGATACGATATGAAACAAGTAAACGAGATTAAACGGATTTGCAATTTAGGCTGCGGCACCATGGGTTTTGGCACGGCCATTGACTTTGCCCGTCATGGCTATGACGTAAACATGTTTGGCCGCAAGGATGCCAGTATTGAACGGGCTATGGGGAATATTCGGGCCACGCTGGCTATCATGAAGGAAAACAGGTTATTGAATGACGAAGAGGAAGGTGCCCTGTTACAGCGCATTCACGGCGTTACGACGATTGAAGAAGCCGCCTGTGATGCCGATTTTGTCATTGAATCGGTGGCTGAAGATATGGTCGTTAAACAGCAGGTGTATCGTGAACTGGAAGGATATCTTCCGCCGGACGTCATTTTTGCGACCGATTCATCGGGCTTTTCGCCGACGAAGATATCGTCGGTCTTGGCCCATCCGGAACGGTTTGTCGTCGCCCATTTTTGGAACCCGCCCCACCTATTGCCCTTGGTGGAAGTCGTTCCCGGTGAAAAGACGAGTCAAGAAACAGTGGATATTACGTGGCAGCTCATGGAAAAAATCGGGAAAAAGCCGGCGGCTCTCTTAAAAGAAGCGCCGGGATTTGTCGGTAACCGCCTGCAGTTTGCCCTCCTTCGCGAAGCCCTTCATTGTGTGCAGGACGGGATTGCCACGGCAGAAACGGTTGATTTTATTTGTAAATACGGTATCGGACGGCGGCTCGGCGTTACGGGGCCTCTTGAAACGGCCGATCTTGGCGGTCTCGACGTCTTCTACAATATTTCCGCCTATCTGAATACCGACTTGGCCGACGATAAGGAAGGCGCGGCTCTCCTGAAACAGTGCGTCGATGAAGGCCGCCTCGGTGCTAAAACGGGGACCGGCCTCTATCCTTGGACGCCGGAAGAATTGAAAGGCATCGAGATGAGACGTGAAGAAGTCTTAATCGAATGGTTAAAGAAAGATAAGGCCGGTCAAAAATTTTGATTGCTCGATAACAGCGTCTGCCGTACAAACAAGCCCTTTCCGATTGTACCGGAAAGGGCTTGTTTACTGTCTTATTGGCTGTTTTAGCGAATCACAGGCCAGGACCTGTCTCGGAGGCCTTGATTATGGCGGGGAAGGGTGGGAATCGAACCCACCTGAGAAGCTGTTAACCCCTCACGCTGGTTTTGAAGACCAGAGGGAACACCAGAACCCGTCCTTTCCCATAATGTATTTATTATAGCACGAATGGCATGGAGCCGATACGGTTGAAAAACGCTTTGCAGTTTTGTACACTGTAGATAATAGCCATACTGCTTTTGAAAGGAGTCTGTTCGAATGATTGAATTACAGCTTAAACCGACGATTTACTCTTATGATACGTGCCGAGACTTTGCTTCCGATCTTCATCTGGGGGCAAATGATTTGATTATCACCAATCAGTATATTTTCGACCCGAATTTTAAAGCCTTGAACCTTCCCTGCCATGTTCTTTTTCAGGAAAAATACGGCAGCGGCGAGCCGTCTGATGAGATGGCCGAAGCCATTTACCGAGATATACCGGCTGATGTGAAACGAATTATCGGCATCGGCGGCGGCACGGTCATGGACCTTTGTAAGTTATTCGTTTTGAAACAAGTCAGCCCGATTCTCGACCTCTTTGACGGGAAGACGGCCATTGAAAAGGGCAAAGAACTGATCCTGGTTCCGACAACATGCGGCACAGGCAGTGAAGTGACCAACGTCTCGGTCATGGCCCTCATCAGCCGCCATACCAAGAAGGGGATTGCGAGTGACGCCCTTTATGCCGATAAGGCCGTCCTCATTTCTCAGCTCTTGAAGACACTACCTTTTCCGGTCTTTGCGACGAGTTCTATCGACGCGCTGGTCCATGCTGTAGAATCGGCCCTGTCGCCTGATTCCAGCGCCAGTTTCCGCGTCTTCAGCTATCAGGCCATTGAACGCATCCTCAGCGGTTATTTACAGATCCGCGACCACGGTCCGGAAGCCCGCATTCCTTTGATGAAAGATTTCCTCTTGGCCAGTACCTGGGCCGGCATCGCCTTCAGTGTTCCCGGTTGTGCTGCCGTTCACGCTATGAGTTATCCCTTGGGAGCGAACTACCACGTGCCCCACGGCGAATCGAATTACGCCATGTTTACCGGCGTCATGAAGCATTACATGACGATTAAATCGGACGGTGAAATTGCCCGGTTAAACGCCTTTATTGCCGGAATTCTGGGTTGTGATGCCGACTCTGTTTACGATGAGCTGGAAAAACTGCTCAACGTCATCCTGCCGAAGAAAGCCATTCATGAATATGGGGTCAAGGAAGAAGAACTGGCTGAATTTGCCAAGTCGGTTATGGAAAACCAAGGTCGTCTCATGGCTCATAATTTCGTTCCTTTGTCTTATGACGACGTTTATGAAATCTATAAAAAGCTCTATTAAGGGTATAAAAAATGAGATGCTCCCGAAGGGACATCTCATTTTTTGTTTAGCAATTATCTTAGAAGTAGACTGCCTGTTCGCCGGCTTTTACGTTTCCGGTTTTCACAAGGGTAACGTCCGATACTTGGTCGGGATCGGTGAAGATGCATAAGCAAGCGTCAGAAGGCGCGTTGGCTTTGATGTATTCATCATCGAATTCCATCAGTTTATCGCCTTTCTTGACTTCCTGACCGTTTTCGACGAAGACTTTGAAGCCCTGGCCGTTAAGGTTGACCGTGTCGATGCCGATGTGGAGCAAGTATTCGACGCCGTCGGCGGTGGTCATGCCGAGGGCATGTTTCGTATCGAAGACGAAGGTGACGGTACTGTCTTCCGGTGCATAGACTACGCCATCTTCCGGATAGACGAAGAATCCGTCGCCGGTCATTTTTCCGGCAAAGGCTTCATCCGGAGCTTCCGTAATCGGATGGAGGGTTCCCGTAAAGGGCGAGTTGAAGTAGCGTTTTTCAGCGTCTGATTTTTCGGGAGCTGTTTCTTTTTTCGGCTCTTCCACCGGTGCCGCTTCCGGGGCGGCTTCGATGGGGCCGTCCTGGGGATTGGTTGCCAGGTAATTTTCCAGATTGGACTTGATGACGGCGACCTGCGGACCGTAGACGACCTGAACGCCGGTACCTCTCTTGATGACGCCGACGGCGCCGGTTGCTTTCAAGGCTGCGTCGTTTACCAGAGCGGAATCAGCAACAGTGCAGCGCAGGCGGGTGGCGCAGGCATCGACAGAAGTGATGTTTTGGCTGCCGCCGAGGGCCTGAGTGATCGTTTGGCTGACGGCATCGCCGGAAGCCTTGCCGGCTGAGCTTTCTTTGGCTGCGGCATCGCGGGCCTTGACATCGGCTTTGGTGTAGAGCTTCGTTGCCGTATCATCGTCTTCACGGCCCGGTGTCTTTAAGTTAAAGCGCTTGATGAGGAAGGTGAAGATGAAGTAATACAGGAAGAAGTAGATGATGCCGACGGGGATGATGTACATCCAGCTCGTCTTGTCTTGGCCCTGCAGAATGCCGAAGATGAAGAGGTCGAGGAGACCGCCCGAGAAGGTAAGGCCTACGGCGATGTTCAGGATATGGGCAATCATGTAGGCTGCGCCGGCCAGGATGACCTGGACGTAGAACAGCATCGGTGCGACGAAGAGGAAGGAGAATTCAATCGGTTCGGTAATACCGGTGAACATGGACGTCAAGGCTGCGGATAAGAGCAGGCCGCCGGCGACCTTTTTCTTTTCCGGCTTTGCCGTGCGGTACATGGCAAGGGCTGCGCCGGGGAGACCGAAGATCATGAAGATGAATTCACCGGAGAAGTAGCGCGTTGCATCGGCACTGAAATGAGCGACGTTCGGCGAGGCCAGCTGAGCAAAGAAGATGTTCTGGCCGCCCTGGATGAGCTTGCCGTCGATCATCATGGAGCCGCCGACGCCGGTCTGCCAGAAGGGCAGGTAGAAGACATGGTGCAGGCCGAAAGGAATGAGGGCACGTTTGATGATACCGAAGATGAGGGTCCCGACATATCCCGTGCCGGTTACCAAGCCGCCGAGGGCAAAGATGCCGTTCTGGACGACAGGCCAGATGAAGTACATGGCAATGCCGACGAACATGTAGACGACGGTTGAGATGATCGGAACGAAACGGGAGCCGCCGAAGAACGATAAGGCATCAGGCAGGACAATCTTATGAAAGCGGTTGTGCAGGTAGGCGACGCCGATACCGACGATGATGCCGCCGAAAACGCCTTCTTGAAGGGACATGATACCGTTGATGTTGGCAATGGTACCTTCGAGGACGTCAGGGGAAACGGTATTGTCGGCGAGTACCTTGCCCGTCAATTTTAAGACGGAACTCGTCGATGCATGCATGACGAAAAAGGCAATCATAGCCGACAAGGCTGCGACTTCCTTTTCTTGTTTGGCCATGCCGATGGCGACGCCGACGGCAAAGATGATCGGCAAGTTGCCGAAGATGATGTTGCCGGCATCACTCATGATGGTGAGCAGGGAATGAAGGATGGTCCCATTCCCGAGAATGTTTTCCAATCCATAGGTCTGGATGGTTGTGGCGTTTGTGAAAGACGCGCCGATACCGAGGAGCAGACCGGCGATAGGTAGTATGGCTACAGGCAGCATGAAGCTGCGACCGACAGCCTGTAAAATAGAAAAGACCTGGTCTCTCATGCAATAAAGCCTCCTTTAAAAATAAAAAATGAGAATGAATGTAATCCGTTATTATTGTAGCATAGCCAGCGGGAATGCGTACCATGAAAGTAGAGAATGACTGTATCGATATCGCATGGGCACTTGACAAAAACGTATAAAATTGGGATCAAAAACGTTCCCAATCGAAAAAAACAGCTAAGACATGAGAAAAGGGACCGCATACTGTGTCGGGTATGCAGCCCCTTTCCTAGAGGAGAATGAATATGAAGTTAAAACAACTTATGCCTTAGCGGCAAGTTCGCCCAATTCTTTGCACTCGGGAGCATTATCCGGTGTTTCGTTGACGATAGCCGTCCCGATGATGGTGGCGCCAGCGTCTTCCGTACGCTGTTTCCAATTATCCATCCATTCGCCGGAGCCCCAGCCGTAAGAGCCGAAGAGGCCGACTTTCTTGCCTTTTAATTTGGGAGCGAGGTCTGCAAAGAATGGTTCGACAATGGAGTCTTCCAATTCTTCAGCACCCATGGCCGGGCAGCCGAGCAAAATAACGTCTTTACCGGCTACATCATCGACGGTTGTATCTTCGAAGCGAACCGATTCTACATCTGCACCGGCAGCTTTGACAGCTGCTTCAATTTCACTTGCCATTGCTTCCGTATTACCTGTTCCACTCCAATATGCGATTTCTACCATGATTAAATCCTCCTTATGCTACGATGAGCGATTCTAATGTTGTCCCAATTGCAAAGCGATTTAAATAATCCTGCCGGCAGCAGGTATAGCGCTGGAACGTGCGGGCTGCGGCGTGGACATCGCCGTAGACCTTCCATTCACCACAGAGTTTGGCGTGGTTTCCCCGATTGGTAATGAACCCGCAGACATCTTCCAGGGGATAGCCAAGAAAGATGCCTGCTTCGTGAGGAAAGCAGCCGTCTTCTGCAAAACGCGATGCGAGACGGTCTAAAAATGCCGATATATCCTGACAGTCTGCATAGCCGAATTGCTGCAAAAATGAAGAAATGTCTCGCCGCTGTATGTACCTTAAAACTACATTTGGACGGTATACATACAGCAAGGTGCGCTTAGGACAGGCATACAAGATGCGAAAATATAATCCTTTAGCATTATATTTATGATTGTAATTTTCAATTAATTCATCATAAGTTTGACCGTCCTCGAGCCGGGGGAGACAGAGAAGGGATGCCTGTTTAAGTCCCGCTAGAGTCGGAGAACAGTGATTAATTAGCACACAATCTAAATTCATATCGGTATGCCCTCCTTTCGCTTTGTTGCCTTTAGTATAGTTTATTTGAAATCGATTGTCAATATAAAGATGATAACCATTTTCGAATAATTAAACTTTTTGCAGCGGGTGAACCTGTTCACAATGCCTGCCGAATCTTTCACGAGACTTGCCAAATATAGTATAATAAAAGAGTATTAAAGTAGAGGAGGGTGTGTTATGGAAGGCGCTAGCGCTACGAATCATTGTTTCGGCTGCGGGCGTGATAACCCGATCGGCCTGAAACTGGATATGCATATAGAAGACGGCCGCTGTGTGGCTTATTTTACACCGAAGGCGGAGCATGAAAGCTATGGAGATCGGATGCATGGCGGTCTGACCAGTACCTTATTGGATGAAGTCATGGGTGACTATGTCTTTCGCACGGAGGGGAAACCGGCTTATACGGCACGGCTCGAGATACGCTTTCGCAGCGCCATCCGCATCGGCGAAACGATTAAAATCGAAGGTTGGCCGGAAGTACACCGTCGTCGCTTATTTATCATGAAAGGGCGTATAACCCATGCCGACGGCACGCCAGCTGCCGAAGCTACGGCAGAATTAATGCTGGCGAAATAGGAGGTTTTAGAATGGATAGAACGGATATGACCCATCGTATGTATGACATTAAAGGCCCGCTTGTTGCTAAAAAATTTGAAGCCCGCGGCTTTGAGGCGACATACTGTCCGACCGTAGAAGAGGCTTTGAAAAAGGCTGTTTCCTACATTCCGGAAACGGATGTCGTCTCTTGGGGCGGCTCGGCTTCGATTAATGAAATCGGCCTGCGTCCCTATGTCTTGGAACACAATCAGGTCATCGACCGCGACTCGGCCAAAACACCGGAAGAACGGGTCGAATTGATGCGCAAGGCCTTGCTCTGCGACACCTTTATTATGGGGACCAACGCAGCCATTCAGGATGGTCAGCTCATCAACATCGACGGCAATGGCAACCGCGTGGCAGCTCTTTGCTACGGCCCGAAACAGGTCATCGTCATCGTCGGCATGAATAAAGTCGTTCCGACGGTTGAAATCGGTATTGAACGGGCCCATACGGTAGCGTCGCCGAAAAATATCGGCCGCTTCCCCAATGCCGGGACGCCCTGTGCTAAAACGGGCATGTGTGCCCATTGTACGAACCCGGAAAGCATTTGTGCTCAAGTCGTTCGGACGCGGGTCTGTAAGCCCCAGGGCCGAATCAAGGTCATCTTAGTTGGAGAAGATCTGGGCTTTTAAGCCTTCATTACCTATCGAGGGGAGAGTTATATGAGAACAGGAACGGGTGTTATTGAAGAAGTTTGTGCCGACGGCTTGGTCAAGATCCAGACCAACCGCAGTAATCTGTACTCGCCGTGCAGTGACAGCATGTGCGCCGACAACGTCGTCATCGACGCGGTCAATCCGATTGGTGCTAAGAAGGGCCAGTTTGTGCAGTTTAATATTCCTGATGCCGGCATGGGGGTCAAGGGCATCGTCTGTTTCGGTGTTCCGCTGCTGCTCATTATCGTCTGCGGCATCATCGGCTACATCTTGGGCGGTCAGGTAAAGGCGACGCCGGAAATGACGGCCTTTGCCGGCATGATCATTGGCGGTATTATCGGCTGCCTTATTCTCAAAGGATACGAAAAGAAGATCAATAACAATCAAAACAAGGCGACGATTACAGGTATCATTGCCTGATTTCGCCGGGCCTATCTGTTTGATGGCCAAATGCAAAAAGGCTGCACACCGTGTGATGTGCAGCCTTTTACGTATGAAGTTATACGATATCGATTTGGCAACTCTGCATAATCTTTAAAGCCATTTCGTGGGCCTCCGGCGTTGAGCCGGCGCAGCAGGTGCTGTCGACGACGATTTCTTTTTCCGGATAATGGGCCTTCAATAAGATCGCATTGGAAACGACGCAAATATCGGTACAAAGCCCCATGAGGACGAGTCGGTCATAATCTTTGACTTCATCGACCAAGGCCGGGCAGCCGAAAGACGGCTTTTCAAAAATCTCCGCCATGAGCGTGTACGGAAGGAGCTGTTTGCAGATGCGCCAGCCCCGCGTATCTTTGATGCAGTGGGTAATGGGGAGTTTCTGTCCCTCCCGGGTTTCCAGATAATCGTTGTCGTGGGTATCCTGCGTGAAGATCAGATCCGTCTCTTGGTCGGTATCTTTTTTGCTGGCAACGATTTTTGCTTCGACATGGGGGACGATGGCTTGAGCCTCAGGCGTACCTAAGGAGCCGTCGATAAAATCATTTTGCATGTCGATGATGATATATGCTTGAGTCATTCTGCCCTCCCGTATTCTTTAGGAACGAAGTTCTTTTAAGTATTCCGGAACATCCGGGCAGGTCATGAGACCGGACATCAGGGCTACGCCTGTAACCTGGGAGTCCTGAAGCTGGGATACCGTCGTGGGGTTTACGCCGCCTAAGGCGTAGACAGGAATGTTTACGGCGTTGCAGATGGCCTTTACCGTATCGACGCCGATCGGTTTATCCGCCGGTTTGCAGTCTGTCGGGAAGACATGGCTAGCCATGATATACGTGGCGCCAAGTTCTTCGGCTCGGACGGCTTCTTCTACGGTATGGACGGAAACGCCAAGGGTTGTCATATAATACAATAAGGAAGAGTGGCTTTCAAGGTATGACAAGGAGCATTGGAAACGAGGAATGTGAAGTCGAATGGCGACTTTGCCAAAATGTTGAAGGATACACGTCTTTTGGTGAATGCTGCAGAGGCGAAGTGCCCGTTTGGCATAGTCCGTGTAGTCATCTTCAGAAAGCGTTTTTTCACGAAGGACGATGAAGTCTACGTCGGATGCAGCAATTTGTTCGAGCTGGTCCCAGTAGTTTGTCGCCGCAAGTTCGTGGTTTGTAATGGCAGCTACTTTTAACACAATTATCACCTGAATATTAGAGTATTTTATACTACAAATATACAGTAATCTCATACTAACGTCAATGATTATACCAATAGAATATAATGGGGCCCTCCTATGAGTTAAACGCTTTAGAACATGCGGGTTTACGACAAAAGCAGGTCGGGGTGGATTAGGTCCTGACCTGCTTTTGTCATAGTTCTATATAGGTATTTAATAGTGGATATCAGATAAGTATTACAAATAAATATACTCGCTCGTGAGGGGCTGGAGGCCCATGTTCTTGATGTCAGCGTACATCTGGTCGAAGGAACGGCCGTCGGTGATTTCAAACTGTTCATCACCCATTTCCGACCCGTCTTGATGCAGGTGGCCGCCGATGCCGACGCAGACACTGGCCGATACCTTGGTGGCTGCAATCTTCATGATGGCATTGCGGAAGGAAGCACTTTCACGGCTCGATACGACGATGTTGGCGTAAGGCATGAATAAGCGATAGGCACAGATGATCTGCGTCAGTTTCCGTTCATCGACATCTTTTGGATTGATTTTGTCGTTGTTGATGATCGGGCAGAGACGCGGACAGGACAGGGAGATTTCAGCGTGAGGGTACTTGCGCTGCATGAGCCAGGCGTGCATGCCCGTTGCCAGGGCGTCTTTCTGGTAGTCGTCGAGGCCTAAGAGGGCTGCGAAGCCGACGCCGCGCATGCCGCCGAGAATAGCCCGTTCCTGAGAATAGAAGCGGTACGGGAAGATTCGTTTATGGCCGGCCAAGTGGAGCGTTTCGTATTTGTCGGAATTGTACGTTTCCTGGAATACAGTGACATAGTCGGCGCCGCATTCGTGGAGATAGGTATAGTCCTTGGTGTTGGTCGGGTATATTTCCATGTTGATGACACGGAAGTACTGGCGAGCGATTTTGACGGCGTTGCCGATGTACTTGATGTCGCTCATCTTCGGACTTTCACCGGTCAGCATGATGACTTCTTCAATGCCCGAGTCGGCGATATTCTTGCATTCTTGGTGAAGTTCCTCATCGTTCAGACGGGCCCGTTTTATTTTGTTGTGCGAGTTGAATCCGCAGTAGATGCAGTGATTGTCGCAGTAGTTGGCAAAATAAATCGGCGTCATGATGGAAATGTTGTTGCCGAAGTGGCGGCGCGTGACCCAATGGGCTTTTTGAGCCATTTCTTCGAGGAACGGGGCAGCTGCCGTCGATAAGAGGGCCATGAAGTCCCGCGGGTCCAAGCGTTCTTTCGATAAGGCCATGCGGACGTCTTTATCGGTAAAGTCTTCATTGTTAAATGAATCGTGAATGGCGACGACTTGGTCGAGCATGTCGGAATCGAGGATTTCCATGCCCGGCAGGTAGGTCATATGGTCGATACGTTTTTCTTCTGTCATGATCGCATTCCTCCTCAGGCGCCTAAGAAACCGGTAAGCGGATCTGAAGCCGATGCCGTTTCACGGATGCGGCCGAGGCCGGACAGATAGGCGTTGCGGCCGGCACGAATGGCTTCGCCGAAGGCCTTGGCCATGAGGGGCAGGTCACCGGCCGTTGCGATAGCCGTATTGGCCATGATGGCAGCGGCACCCATTTCCATGGCTTCACAGGCTTGGGACGGACGGCCGATGCCGGCGTCGACGATGATGGGCAGATCGACTTCGTCGATGAGAATCTGGATGAAGTCCTTTGTCGATAAGCCTTTATTGGTGCCAATCGGAGAGGCTAAGGGCATGATGGCAGCGGCACCGGCATCGACGAGGGCCCGGGCTGCGTAGAGGTCGGGATACATGTAGGGCAGGACGACGAAACCTTCTTTTGCGAGGATTTCCGTAGCCTTGATCGTTTCGTTGTTGTCGGGCAGGAGGTATTTGGAGTCGCGCATGACTTCGATTTTGATGAAGTCGCCGCAGCCGATTTCCCGCGATAAACGAGCGATGCGGACGGCTTCTTCAGCCGTTCTGGCGCTGGACGTATTGGGCAGCAGGGTGACGTCTTTGGGGATGAAGTCTAAGATATTGTCTTTTTCACCGGCTTCGACACGGCGCAGGGCCATGGTGACGATTTGTGCGGCGCCTTGTTCGACTGCCGCCTTGATGAGGTCGACAGAAAATTTGCCGGAGCCTAAGATGAAACGGGACGTGAATTCATGGCCGCCAAGGACCAGTGTATCTTTCTTTTCCATTGGGAGACACTCCTTTTATATTGTGTAGGTTTTCTGCTTAGTCAGAAGGGTTAGCCCCCGCCGACAAAGTGGACGATTTCCATGGAATCGCCGTCTTTTAAGGTCACCGTGTCATAAGCTTTACGCGGTACGATCGTGCCGTTCAGTTCGATGGCGATGCGGTCTGTGCGATAAGCCTGGTCGGTAAGATAAGACAGCAGGTTCTGGCCGTCTGCTGCGATGTCCTTGCCGTTGATGCGTATCATGCTGGCCCTCCTTTCTATGCATTAAAAAAAGGCCGCACGAAGACTTACACCCAAGGTGGTGTACCCCTTCGTGCGGCCTTTTGTTTCGGTCTCACTCTACCTTTGATTATAGACGATTGCCTGAAAAAGTCAATCGTTTTATGCCAATCAGTACCAAACGGTATCCCTGACCGATATGGTCAAAATAGAGCAGACTGGCGGCGTGACAGGGAACATAGTATAATAAAATTATAAACTCACGAGAGGTGATGACTGTCATGAATGAACGGATGGATTGGACGGATATTGCCCGTTATTTTTACTTGCCTGATGAGCGGCTGCAGGCGATTTCCCGTGATTTCTCGGCCGATATCGACAGGGCCTTGGCCGGTGAGGCCGGAGCCACGGTTTCGGCTGAAAAATCGTATGCATCCCTGCCGGAAGGGGATGAAAAGGGCGTATTTTTGGCACTGGACTTTGGCGGGACTAATGTTCGAGCCTCGCGGATTCGCCTCTTGGGACGACATTGCTATATCGTCGAAAAAAAGGTATCCCGACCGCTGAAAGTGGCTGGTGAGTACGATTATTTGTCCTCTTCGACGACGGCGTCAGAACTCTTTGATTTCTTGGCCCGTCTTGTCGGCAAAGTAGCTCGCAGCGGCCAGTCTTATCGACTGGGGCACGCCTTTTCTTTTGCCTTGAAGCGGACCGGTATCGAGGACGGGCGCCTCCTCTCCTGGTCTAAGGAAATTGCCGTTTCCGGGGTCGAAGGCGAGAACGTAAATGCCTTGCTGAAAGCGGCGCTCCGGCGGCAGGGACTCAGCGACATCGAGCCCGTGGCCCTTGTAAATGATACGACGGCCCTCTTACTGTCGGCGTCTTATACGATGGAGAAGGTCCGTATCGGTATGGTCTGCGGTACCGGGTTTAATGCCTGTTATTATGAGCCGGAATGGAATATGATCGTTAACTTAGAGGCCGGCGATTACAACGGCGTTACGGGTCATCACTGGGATGAGGCCGTCGATGCCGGATCGTCTCAGCCGGGGCTGCATAAACTGGAAAAGATGATGAGCGGCGCTTATGCTTCGGAACTCTTTCGCCAAACGCTGTTGACCTACTTTGACACTCCGGAACTGCCTCCTTTTACGACGGAAGCAATGAATGATATCATTGGGAACGATGATGATCAACAGGGCCGGCTTACGATGGGGCGGCTGTGGAATCGCATCGTCTGCTTGGAAGATGTGCGCCCCATAAGGCATATCGGAGCGGCTATTTTTGTGCGTTCAGCTCAGCTTGTCGGCGCCGTCGGCTGTGGTATTCTGCATCATTTATATAAAGAGCTGCCCATTCCGAGTCAGACCATTGCCATTGACGGAAGTGTTTTAAAACACGTTCGAGGTGCCTTGGTTATGATGGAAGATGCCATGCAGGCCTGCCAAAATGAAGGTCCTAATCGGGAAAAACAGATTTCCGTCGATCCGATTCTCATCCAAGATGGGGTCTCCGTCGGTGCTGCGATTGCGGCTGCTATGAGCATACGATAGTTTTTATAAGAAAATATATGGATTTGCCAAGGAATCGCCGGGTATCCCCCTTTTCAGGAGGCGCATTTTTCGGTACAATATAATATTACAGAGACAACCATAGACATGGCGACGCCACAGAGGGGAGAAGGGGCCTTAGGCCGGATGCAATGCTGCAACTCGACAAATCTATCAGCAAACCATTTTATGTACAAATTTACGAATATTATCGCCAGGAAATAGAATCGAGCCGCATGGTAGCCGGTATGCGTCTCGATTCTGTGCGTGAATTGGCTCAAGCTGCCGGCATCAGCAAGATGACCGTAGAAAAGGCCTACTACCAATTGGCCAGTGAAGGCTATATCCTGCGCCGGCACAAAGCACGCTATGAAGTAGCCTCCTTGGGCCGGCGGGAACAACTGCCGGAAGAAGGCCGTCCAATGCGGGTGCAGGAAATCGTACACCAGCCGGTGTATGACTATGACTTCGCCAGCGGCGACATGGCCTTGGAGCGATTCCCCCTCGATATTTGGCGAAAGTACATGAATCGTGTTTTGTCAGAGCCGGATCGCCTGTTGGCGGCCAATGACGACCAGGGCGTCCCTGATCTGCGCCGTGCTCTGAGCCGTTACGTCTATGAAACACGCGGTGTCCATGCAGCGCCTTCACAGATTGTCATCGGCGCCGGTACGATTTCCCTGCTGGGCATATTGACGCACTTACTGCGCTGTAAATACGACTGCATCGGCGTTGAAGAGCCCGGATTCCGACTGGGGCGGGAAATCTTTCGCAACAGCGGCTATTCCATCGTTCCCATTCCTATTAAGGGCGGTCTCCTTCAGGTCGATGAGCTGGAGCAAAGCAACGTTCGCTTGGTCTACGTCAGTCCGTCCCATCAGTTTCCGACGGGAACGGTCATGCCGGCCGGCATTCGCCATCGTCTGCTCCAATGGGCAGGAGAGACTGACGGACTCATTATCGAAGACGACTACGACAGCGAGCTTCGCTATTACGGCCGACCGGTACCGGCACTTCAGGGACTGGACCGCAGTGGCCGCGTCATCTATATGGGGGCTCTTTCGAAGGTATTGCCTTTTTTTGTCCGCCTGAGTTATATGGTGCTTCCGCCGGAACTCATGCCGTTATACCATGCCCGGCGAGGTCTCTTTCGGCAGGGCGCTTCTGTGCCGGAACAGTGCGTGTTGGCGGAATATATCCAGAGCGGAGAACTTTCACGCCAAGTTCGCCGGCTGCGTAAGGATTATCAGGAAAAAGGCGAATTCCTGAGGAAACTCCTCGTGGAGGCCTTTGGCCAGGAAATCGTCGTCGGCCAACTCGTTTCCGGCATCTACTGTCACGTCCGCCTGCACAGCCCCTTGTCAGAATCGGATTTGCTTAAAAAAGCGGAACAGCAAGGCTGCCGCGTCTTATCCATGCAGTCTTTTTATGAAACACCCTCACAGGAAACGGACAATGAGTTTCTCCTGTCATTTTCAAAAATTCCCAGCTGTAAGCTCCGTGATGCCGTTGCGGCCCTGCATGCAGCATGGTCAGAGAAGGAAGGATAATAATGGCGAAAAATTTGCGGTTTATTCAATGCGGAGATCTTCATTTAGGAAGCCCGTTCCATAATCTGGCCGCCATCGATGATCGCTGGCAGCGTATCATCGGCAAAGCTCCGGTCCGGGCCTTTCAAAAAATCGTACAGCTGGCTATCGATAAACAAGTTCACGCCGTTTTGATTACGGGTGACGTCTATACCAGTGCCAATCACAATCTCACGGCTCAGCTCGATTACGTGCGGCTGCTTCATAAATTGGCCCAGCATCAAATTCAGGTTTTTGCCGTCCTTGGCAATCACGACCCTCTGGAAGCTTGGAAGGCAAAAATACCTTTCCCGCCCAACGTCCATGTCTTTTCGGCAGAGGCTGTCGAACGGGTACCTCTGCTCGTTGACGGCGAAGAAGCGGCTGCCGTTTACGGCCAAAGCTATGCTAAAGGCGAACAGCGGGAAAATCTGGCCTGGAAGTTCAACCGTGCCGCTGGAGATACCTTTTCTATCGGCCTGCTCCACACCCAAGTCGGCAGTCGTGAGTCGACGTATGCTCCGTGCACCCTTGACGATTTAAAAGAATGCGGCATGGATTATTGGGCCTTGGGTCATATTCATAAACACGAAATTTTATGTGAAAAACCGTATATCGTCTATGCCGGCAATCCCCAGGGGCTGGACTGCACGGAAAGCGGTCCTCGGGGCTGCTATTACGTTGAAGTCGGCCCTTATGGAACGACGAATATCGAGTTCGTCGATACCAGTATCGTCCGCTGGGAAAGCATTGATATTGCCATCGACGGCCTCGAGTCCGTATCGGAACTGCGCGGTGCCGTGCGCTTTGCTAAAGAAAAAGTGCGCCGTGATATCGGGAAACCGACGTTTTTGACCGTTAATTTTACGGGCAGCGGCAGTATGTACCATGTCATCAACAATCCGGAAGCGACACAGTACTGGCTGGAAAGCTGGCGTGAAGAAGAACAGGGAAAGTATGCCTTCGTCATGGTCGAACGGCTGCGCAACCTGGCCCGTCCGAAAATCAATATGGATGAACGGAGTAAATTGCCCGACTCCATTGGCGATTATTTAAATGTTTTCGACAATTTAGAAAAATTGGAGCCTGCTGAAAAAGCAAAGGCCCTGCGGGATATCCTCATGAATCGGCCCGAGTTCGAACGCCTCGGTGCGTATGGCCGGGCGATTTCTGATGACCGCCTGCTGGAAAACTTTGAAAAAGCCAAGTGGCTGGGCATGCAGCGCTTGCTGGAACATAGAAGAGGATAATGTCATGAAGATTATACAGATGGAATTAGCTGATTTCGGGATTTATCATGGTGTCAAATGGAATCCCCCGGAAAGCGGACTGATCGTCATGCACGGCCGTAATGAAAGCGGGAAGACGACCCTTATGAAGTATGTTCGCTCCATGTTCTTCGGCTACTTGCGGGGCGACTGGCACGGCTATTTCGGCAGTATGGATATCCGCCGGGAAGACGGAAAAGAATACCGGATCGTCCGCAATGAAAAAGAATATACCTTATCGAACGGCGACGAAAACCTTCAGGAAGAACCGGCCGATTTGTGGTGGCACGGGCTGGATCGTCAGACCTACGATAAGATTTTCGCCATGGGCCTTGAGGACCTTCAGGGCTTTAAAATCCTGTCTAACGAAGCCGTTCGCAATCACTTTTTCAGCATTGAAGGCGGCGTCGCCATGGGGCTGGCCCGCAGTGAAGTGGCCAAAGAGATGGGGGAACTTCTGGTCGCATCTCCCCAGGGGAAAAAGCCCATCAATGCCCTACTCAATGAACAGAAAGACTTCGACCGCCGGATCAGCAGCCTGGCCTTTGATGAAGATGAATTCGCGAACTTACAGGAAACGGAGCGGACGACGCATGAAATCGAAAACCGCATCCGCCTCGATATTGAAGAATCAAAGCAGCAGATCGAGCAGATTTCCATGCCCATCGCAGCTTGGGACGTCTATAAACGCGGTCAGGATGCTCTGCAGCAGATGCAGAATTTGGCTGACGTATCGCAGTTTCCCTTAGATGGCGCTCAAAAATGGGCCGATATGGATCAAAAGATCAAGGAAATCGACGAACAGATTAAGCACTTGAAAGAAATGAACCAAAAGGGACCGGCTTTTCAGGAATCATGGAAGCGCTGGCTCGTCTGCGGTCCTCAAATTGAGGATATTTACCGCAGTATTCCGGCTTGGAAGCAAGGCCTTGATGAATTAAAAGAACACGAAGATAAAGAAATAGACTGGGATTTTGAAAAAAACAAACAGGCAGAGGCCTTGAAAGAGTGGACTGTCACCGGTGAAATCCCGGAAACGGTCGACTGGCCGCGCGGAATGGCTGCAGCATCAGCTCTTGAACACAGCCGTCAGGAAATGGAAAAGTGGCAGGCTGCCAAGCCAAAGAACGTCTCGTCGCCGGAACTTGATGAAGAAGATACGGAAAAGTCGAAAGACGAGTGGAATACTGTTGGGACAGCCGTATCAGCCATCCAGTCGGCCGTTACGGAACGGCAGACCCTGCAAGAACAGCTCGATTGGCTAAAAAATGGAGCTACGGGTCCGTCGAAGGCCTTTATTGTATTAGGCGTGCTCTTTCTCTTAGCCGCGATCGCCTGCGTCGCTGCGGTATATCTGGCAGACTTTGACTCAACCCTTGGACTGGGTGCCGGGGCGGCCTGTGCCGTCATCGCCGTCATCTCCCTGGCCCGTCAAAAAACGGGGACCGATCGTATTCCCCGTAAAATTGCTGAAATAGAGAATCAATTAGGGAAGCTTAATCAGCAGATAAGCGACCTTTCAAAAGACGCTGAAATCAACTTAGATGTGGAGGCCGCCAACGATCGCTGGCAGCAGGAATTAGACGGCGTCCGCAAACAGTACATGGACTGGCAGACGAAGGAATCAAAGAATGCCTGGCAGAAAGAACAAAAAGTGATGTACGATGCCATCTATGGCACCTGGCAGGAAGAAGGAAATACCTGCAAGAAAAAACTCTTAGCTAGTGAAACGGCTTGGGAAGGCTGGCGCGATCAGTCGGGATTTACGAAACTTGAAACGGCGGATATGGCCAAAGCCAAAGAAGCCTGGGATATATGGAAACAGATGACGACGGCGTCGAACGATTGGAAGCGGCGTAAACTCGATGTCAACAGTTCCATTTCGCGTTGGACGGATACGGCAGAACAGATTTTCCGTGAAGTCGGCGTTAAAAAGCCGGTATCTCCCGACGAGGCAGAAGCCGTATATAAACAGTGGCAGGATATCCGCGTCCAGGCAGAAGTTGCCAAAGAGCAGGACCGTCAGCAGAAAGAACGGGAAACTCAGATTGAAAGCCTGGCCGAAGAACGGGAACATAAAGTTCAGATGCAGCGGGAACTGCTTAGCGCCGCCGGGGCCAAGACCGATGCGGAATTCCGCAGCAAATTATTGAAATTCCGTCAATTCCAACAGTATAAGGAAGTCTATGACCAAACGGAGGCTCATATCCGGCTCATCGCCAAGAATCCTAAAAAACTGTCGGAACTGCGCCATGAATTGAAGATACACACGCTGAAAAACTGGACCGACGAACGCGATTACTATCAGAAAAAAATCGCCGAGGCCGAAAAGAAACTGGCCGAAGTGGCTGAAAAACGAGGCAGTATCATTGAACGCCTGAGTCAGATGGCTAAGAGCGATGAATATGGGAAACTCTTGCAGACCCAGCAGAACCGCAAGGCCGATTTGGACCGCCACGTCGATGACTGGCTGACCTATATGTATACCCAGTACATGCTCGAACAGGCTCAGGATTACTACGAAAGAGTCCGCCAGCCCATCGTCATTCGTCAGGCCGGTGAATACCTCAATCTCATGACCCAAGGGCGTTATACCCTTCAGGCCAGCCTCGACGGAAAGCAGCTTTTCGCCGTCGACGGTACCCAGCGCCGCATACCGGAAAAACAGTGGAGCAGCGGATTAGGCGACCAGATTTACCTCGCCATCCGCGTCAGCTTGGCCATGGCCTTCTCGCGGCAGATCGAACCGATGCCGCTCATCCTCGACGACATCCTGGTCCGCTTCGATGAACAGCGCCAAAAAGAAGCCATTCACTTTTTAGCGTCCTTGGGTAAGAAAGAACAAATCTTCCTGTTCACCTGCTCGGCAGCGACCCAAAAAGTGGCCCAGGAAGTTCAGAAAGAACTTTCCGGAGAAACCGATACGATCCACATTTTTGAAATCGAAAAAGGAAATATCCAGACGGCTTCGTAACGAGATTATCGATACACAACAAACAGCTCGGTTTGCGCCGGGCTGTTTGTTGTAACTGGGGCTTTTAGTCGGTGCGTACGATAGATTCCGTCAGATGTTTCTTATAACCCACTGACTTTGAATTGGTCTGAGGACGAATGAATTCTATTGAAAATAGCATGTATAAGCAGGTATCAATCATATTGTTGGTAAGGTAGGTGATTTTATGAGTGTGTTGGCTGAAAATGACGCTATTGCCAGTGTCATGATGTGGGAGGCTATGGATGCTGTCAATGATGGAATCGTTATCGTCGATAAGACGTCGCGTATCCTCTATGTCAATAAGGCCTATACGAAGATTCTGGCTGTCTCGAAAGATAAGGTCCTGCATAAGCAAGTAAAAACGATTGAACCGGGAGCACTTATTTTGCAGGTTCTTCAGAATAGAGAACCGGTTCTTCATCAATTAGTGGAAGTCAAAACGCGAGGGAAAAAAATACGGGTAAACATTACGCCCATCATGAAGGACGAATCTCTCGTCGGGGCTGTATCGGTATTTAATGATATTACAGAGCTGTCTCGGAGTCAGGAAGAGTTAGAAAAGGCCCAGCGGCTGAATCAATCTATTTTTAAAGCGGCAGCCGATAGTGAAACCAATTTGCCTGTTGAATTTTCTCATGTCATTGGGCAGAGTCCTAACTTTTTGAGATGCCTTCGTTTGGCTGAATTAGTTGCCCCGACTGATGCGACGGTACTTATCGAAGGAGAAAGCGGTGCCGGAAAAGAAATTTTTGTCAATGCAATCTTAGCAATCAGCGGCAAACGACGGCAGCCTTATGTTAATTTGAATTGTTCGGCAATTCCTGAATCGTTAATGGAAAGTGAACTTTTTGGTTATACATCCGGATCTTTTACCGGTGCTGTCAAAGGTGGGAAGGCGGGAAAATTTGAGCAGGCCGATGGGGGTACGATTTTTTTAGATGAAATAGGCGAGATGCCGCTTTTCATGCAGTCAAAACTATTGCGGGTCCTGCAGTCCGGAGAAATCCAAAAAATAGGTTCACAAGTAGTTCAAAAAGCTGATGTCAGGGTTATTGCCGCGACGAATCGCGATTTGAAACAAATGGTCCGGGAAGGTAAATTCCGAGATGACTTATATTTCCGCTTAAACACATTTAAAATAACGATTCCGCCGCTGCGTGAACGTGGTGAAGATATTCTGTTATTGGCGGAATTCTTTTTAGAGAAATATGCACAAAAGTATGGGAAAAAAGTTACAATCTCTCCTGAAGTGAAACAGTATTTTTTAACCTTTCCGTGGAATGGCAACGTCCGCCAACTGCAAAGTTGTATGGAATATGCCGTCATTGTTTGTAATGAAGGAGAAATTCAGTTAGGGCATCTACCGGAAGATCTTCAATATGCCGAGCCGGTGCGAGATAGCGCTTCTTTTGATCTGTATAAGATGGAAGTGAGAAATGACTGCTCTTTGAAGTCAGGTTTTCAGATGATTGAAAAGCAAAGAATTCAGCAGGCCGTATTGGATGCTAATGGGAATAAAACGAAAGCCATGAAGACGCTAGGCATTAGTCGCCGTACCTTTTATAAGAAGTGGAAACAATATGAGCTTGATGAAGAAAAATGAAGTGTATACTATGTAAACAAACTGAACAAAGTTTATTGTATACTATGTAGACAATAAGAGCCATTTGGGTATACATTTGTATATCTAAATGGCTCTTATTATTTTTCCAAGCCAACTTTTAATTAATGGTAACTATTAGGATTATAGCTTGCTTTGGACCGCTGATTTGCCTTTGGTCAGGCTTTGATTTCTTCTTATTGGCATGAAAATTTCATATAAGAGATCATCTGAGTAAAATTACGATACTACATGTATACAATACAAAGAAAAGAGGTAAGTTCGTATGAAAACAATTCGAATCGGCGGTGGACAAGGCTTTTGGGGGGATTTAAGTGATGCCCCTATCACGATGGCTAGAGAGGATAATTTAGATTATATCTGCTGTGACTACTTGGCTGAATTAACCTTATCGATTATGAGAAGACAGCAGGAAAAGCGCCCAGAAGCAGGCTATGCACGTGATTTTATTACGGCCTTAAAAGGTATGCTGCCCTATATTACGCAGAAAGGAACGAAAGTCATCACCAATGCCGGTGGGATGAACGTTAAAGCCTGCGTTGAAAAGGCGAAGGAAGTTATTCGCGAAGGCGGATACAGCTTAAAAGTAGGTTACGTTTTTGGTGATGATGTGCGTGAAATGATTCCTCAGCTCAGAGAAAAAGGCATTACCATGAAACATATGGATACCGGCGAAGATATCGATCGTATTTTGCCGAATATGGTCAATGCGAATGTTTATTATGGCGTGGAACCCATTGTCAAATGTTTGGAAGACGGTGCCGATATCATTATTTTAGGCAGATCGACCGATACAGCTATGTTTGAAGCTCCGCTCATGTATGAATTCGGATGGAAATCAGACGACTGGACGGCTAAGGCAACGGGGATTTTAGCCGGTCATCTTTGTGAATGCGGTGCCCAAGCAACCGGCGGCAACTATGATTACGATTGGGAACATGTTCCCAGCCCGGAAAACCTTGGTTATCCTATTGTTGAAGTCAGTGAAAAAGGCAGCCTTATCTTGACGAAAACTAAGAACACCGGCGGCCTCGTTACACCCCAGTCCGTTAAGGAACAGCTGCTTTATGAAATTCATGATCCGTCAAAATACATTACGCCCGATACCGTTGCTGATTTCAGCAAAATTACATTGGAAGAAATTGAACGGGACCATGTGGCCGTCCGAGGCGTCACCGGGACCCCAGCCCCGGATACCTTAAAGCTCTGCGTAGGTTATCTTGAAGGGTACCGCACGATTGCTTATTTGCCATATTCCTGGCCGCGAGCTTTAGACAAAGCCAAAATGGCAGCTGATATTCTCGATAAGCGATTAGCGATGAAAAATGCGCATATTGTTCGTAAGCATATAAGTTATCTTGGTGTAAACGCTCTTCACGGCCCTCTGGCACCGGAACTTAATGCCGATCTCAATGAAGTGGTCCTTCGCTATGCCATCATGACTGAAAACAAGCAGGAAGGCTTGAAACTTACGCCGGAAGTCGCAGCTGTCAGCAACCTGAATGGACCGGCGCAGGGATGCTTCTTCGGAGGGCGCAGTCGTCCGAGTGAAGTCTTTGCTCTCTGGCCGACGTTAATCCCGAGAGATGCCATTAAGCTTACGACATATGTTGAGGAGGTATAAAAACATGAAAGTACAGTTAAAAGATATTGCTCACGGCCGTTGTGGAGATAAAAGTGATACATCTAATATTTGTATCTATGCAAGAGAACCTAAATATTATAAATTTATGGAAGCACAATTGACGCCGGAAAATGTTCGTCGCCATTTTGAGGGCTTGGTATTCGGAGATGTCATTCGTTATGATGTGCCTCAGTTGGACGGATTTAATTTTGTCATGCACCACGCTCTTGATGGCGGTGCTACACGCTCACTGCGCCTTGATACATTGGGAAAATGTATGGAAGCAGCTCTCCTGAGAATGTATATTGAGGTGGACGAGGACTAATCAATAAAGAGTTATAAATTTTAAACTTTAGTTAAGGAGAAATTATCATGAAAACAAATCAATATTCGGGATTTCACAAACTCACAATGGAACAACGGGCAATGGAAGTTGCGGAATTTTCTAATTTAACGGCTGATGAATTAAATACGATTACAAAGCCGGGAGCACTTTCCGATACAATAGCGGATCACTGCATTGAAAATGTAATTGGTACTTATCAACTGCCTATGGGCGTAGCTATGAATTTTATCATTGACGGGCAGGAACGCCTCATTCCTATGGTTGTAGAAGAAGCATCTATTGTCGCCGCAGCTTCAAATGCAGCTAAAATGGCAAGATCTAGTGGTGGCTTTCATACCAGCTATACGGGAAATATTATGATTGCCCAAGTCCAAGTTGTAGGGGTATCAAATCCGTATTTTGCATGTCAGTCTATTTTACACCATAAAAAAGAAATTATTGATCAAGCTAATGCAAAAGATCCAGTATTGGTGAAAATTACAGGTGGGGCTAAAGATGTGGAAGTCCGTGTTATTGACACGATTATAGGCCCGATGGTTGTAGTACACTTGATTGTTGATACGGGTGATGCTATGGGAGCTAATGCCGTTAATACGATGGCGGAAGCGGTAGCGCCATTGATTGAAAAAATTACTAAAGGAACGGTGAAGTTGCGTATATTATCGAATTTAGCTGCGTATCGCTTGGCACGAGCAACTGCTACTTTTTCCAAAGAGGCTATTGGTGGAGAATCTGTTGTTGATGGAATGATAGATGCCTATGCTTTTGCTGAAGCGGATCCCTTCCGGGCGGCTACCAGTAATAAAGGCATTATGAATGGAATGGATCCGGTTGTAGTTGCAACTGGCAATGATTGGCGTGGAATGGAAGCTGCAGCACACTCTTACATGTATTATAAATATGGAAAATATACCTCGATGACCCGGTGGGAAAAGGATGATGAAGGGAATCTGACTGGATCGATTGAACTTCCTATTATGGTGGGATTAGTTGGCGGTGCCACTAAAATTCATCCAGGGGCACAGACAGCTATTAAAATATTGGGTGTAAAAACGGCAGAAGAGTTAGCTCGTATTATTGCCGCGGTTGGTTTGGCACAAAATTTTGCAGCCATGCGTGCGTTAGCAACTGACGGAATCCAAAAAGGTCATATGAAACTTCATGCTAGAAATATTGCAACAGTCGCTGGAGCTACGGGAGATGTATTAGAAGCTGTCGTTGATAAAATGATTGCGGATAAAAACATATCTGTAGAATCTGCCAAAGACTTGATTACAAGAATGTAATTAAAGGAGGTTCCCGCAATGAAAAAGACGTGTTTGGCTGACATCTGGGGTGATACGGTTGATCTGTATGACTTAGGGAAGGGAATCGTCATAGGAATTGTTATAAGCATTAGTTGTTATTTAGGAGCCCATGAAATAATTATTACACAGGCTCCGGAAATAGCACCTAAATTAGTTTCTGCATATTCGTTACTATTCGGGATTGGTGGATGCGTTATTTCTGCCGTCGTATCTGCAAAGTTATTTAAGCCCAAACGGACTCTGAACGAAGAAGAATTTTCTGAAAAAGATCGGGACAGAGTATTGAACGAATTAAATGTTGATATAAGTAAGGAACAAGAAGAGTTAAAATATGCAGATGCCAAAGTATTGCAAGAAATGAAAGACTTGAAACTATATGAATTATTCTATGGACACGATAAAAATAAATCGTCGGAAGCCTTAAAAGGAGATGAAACATGATGGAGGGTTTTGTTGTCAGTGATTTATTGTGGGCTTTAGGGATGGCATTAGCTGGCGGCATCATTTTTTCCGGTGTCGGTTTAATTTCTGGCACGGATGAAACATCAACCATTGCTCCTCTTACCCTATTAATCGTTTTGTTAGGGGTCCCACCGGTAGCCATTTTTTCCTGGTTTATGGCCGCTGCGATTTCTAAACACATGGTACATGCCATCCCCACAGCTCTAATGGGGGTGCCGGGAGATACAATGGCCGTCCCAATGCTTGAAGATGCTTCTGTTTTGAGGAAACTGGGAGTTCCGCATATTGCTCTTCGTAAAATGATATCTGGCGGGATTATTGCTGCTTTTTTAGCCTTGCCAATCAGTGTGGGCTTTGCTTCTTTATTAGCACCCTTTGCAGATATTGTTAAAGCGTGGGCTCCCGTTGTATTTACTGTAGCAGCTATTATTATTGCCTATACTTCTCAAGGCAGATGGGCCAGTTTGTTTGCTCTGATTCCGTTCGCCTTCTTTGTCCAAGGGTTAAATAAAATGGCTATTGCAAGTATTGGGCATGGCGTATTTATTAGTATGTTTCTTGGGATTGCGATTGGTCCGATGTTTGCGGATTTAATGACCATATTATTCCCGGGATCGCGCCATCTTTTAGCAAGAAGTCAGGCACGAGAATTTTGGCTTGCTCCGGAGTTAAAAACATGGAAGGGATACTTTCCCAATCCGGTGAAAATTCTATCTAAGCATCAGATTTTATACAATGCGTTGACTGCGGCTGTTTCAGCACTTACATTTACGTTCAGCCCTGTTGGCATGACCGTTATGATGGGGGAATTTGTAGGTACCAGAATAAAAGGGTTATACCAACGGATGACGACAACGCTGGCAGTTATGAATGGCACGACAGAAGCCACTTATATTGCAGAAACGGTCATTCCTTTGCTTGCTTTTGGTATCCCACTCAGTCCCGTTGGATTGGGACCAGCAGCGCCATTGTTTAATGCACCGCCTGTTTTTTCAGCACAGCCGGTTCATAATTTACATAATTTTTTAACCCCTGTAGATTACTTGGTTTATGGTTATATTGGGTTGTTCGTTGCTTTTCTGGTTGCTTACCCTTTTTCGATGAACTATGCACGGAAAGCTAGTGCTTGGGTATTGAAACATGTTAGCCAGGAAGCTATTATCAGCATGTTTGCCGGTTTGATTGTCGTAATATCGTACTTTGAAGCAGGCCTGGTAGGTATTTCCATTGCTGTGACTATTGCTGTGTTTGGGGGCATTTTGAACAGATATTTTGGTGTCCATACAGGCGTGCAGTATATGGTCTATTATGCCTCGCCATGGCTTATGCTAACCTTGCTTGGAATAAAATAACCGGTCATATAAAGTTGGTTATTTTAAGAAAATCAAAGCGGCATTGATGATATTGCATTCCATATCATACTTACGGGAACGCTAAATTATATTTCACACATAAAAAGGCGGTTTACTCTGAAATAACAGAGTGAATCGCCTTTTGTATGATTAAGTCTTAAATATAGTTAAATCTTTAAGCCCACACGAAGCTGGCCATGGAGAGAGACCCCATGGTGCAGGTGTTGTTAAAGACCGTTGCCGAATCTTCTCCGGCAGCGCCGAGACAGTAAAGCAGCGGCATATAGTGATCCGGTGTAGGAACGGAGTAGGCTGCGTTTTCGTGTTCTTGGTAGTTGATGACGGCATCGATATTGCCGTTAAGGACGTTGTCTACGATGTATTGGCTGAAGTGTTCTGCCTGGTCGGAACCGCCGCGGTTGTTCCATTCGATTCGCCGCAGGTTGTGGACGATGTTGCCGCTGCCCCAAATCAGGTATCCCTGCTCGCGCAAGGGGGCTAGTTTTCTCCCGATTTCGACACACTGTTCCGTTCTCAGATGGCTGTTTACCGAAAGCTGTACGACGGGGATAGAAGCATCGGGAAACATATGAACCATGACGCTCCAGGTTCCGTGATCGATGCCCCAGCTGTCGTTGATAGAAACGTCGCTACCCAGGCGGTCACAGACTTCTTTCGTAAGGTCTGAACAGCCTCTGACGGGATATTTAAGCTGGTAGAGTTCTTCCGGGAAGCCGTACATATCGTATACTTGACGTGGTTTTTCGGCGCTTTGAATATATGTACCCGGCGCATACCAATGGGCGGATATGGCTAATATGGCTTTTGGCTTTTCCGGGCTGTTTAGAATGTCGGCGCCGATTCGCTGCATTTCGCGCGTAAGATCATTTTCATCGATGGCCAGCATGGGGCTTCCGTGTCCGATGAAGATAACAGGCGTCTTTTTCATATAACAAATCCCCCTTTGTCTTGTAATTCGTAAATATAAACCCCTTTTAGTATATCATATACATACTTTACGTCAACAAAGGGCCTTGTTTCATATATTCAATTGAGGAGAGTGTTTTACTGAAAAACAAGTGCCTTTTGAGAATGGCCTTATTGCCCGGAAGTCCTTATTTTGGTATACTACATAGTAACGTACAGGTTACGGACTTTTTTTTAGGGATAACGACTGTGCGTCCTTTTGGGCGCCCGAGTTATCTCTTTTTTTATAGGAGGATTTACCATGGAAATTCGTCACTATCGCTGGAATGATGGAAAAACGCTGACTGTCGGAGAAAGAACGCTGATTATGGGGGTATTAAATTATACGCCTGATTCTTTTTCGGATGGAGGCAAGTGGAATGATATCGACGCGGCCTTACGCCATATGGAAGACATGGTTGCCGATGGTGCCGATATTATCGATATCGGTGCTGAATCATCCCGCCCGGGCTTTACGCCGATTTCGGCGGCTGAAGAAATTGAACGATTGGAACGAATACTGCCCCGCCTCGTCGATGCTTGTCCGGTGCCCATTTCTGTCGATACGTATAAGGCCGAAACGGCAGACTATGCCATGAGCACGGGAGCCCATATCATGAACGACATTTGGGGCCTGCAGTATGGGCCGGAACCGGGAAAAATGGCTTCAGTTGCCGCAAAACACGGCATCCCCGTCGTCGTCATGCATAATCAAGACGGTACGGAATACGGTGACATCATAGGCGATATGAAGCGATTCTTTATTCGTTCGTCCATGATTGCTGACAAGGCCGGGATGCGTCAAGACCAAATCATTACCGATCCGGGCATCGGTTTTGGCAAGACTTTTGAACAGAACGTCTATGTCATGAAGCACCTGCGCGAATTGACGGCCCTGCCGTATCCCATGCTGCTGGGGACGAGCCGTAAGGGCTTTATCGGAAAGATCCTCGACCTGCCCGTAACGGAGCGGATGGAAGGGACGGGGGCGACATGTGTGGCCGGAGTCCTTTCGGGATGTACTATCATGCGTGTTCATGATGTAAAACCTATTGTTCGTATGTGCCGCATGGCCGATGCCTTAGTGGATAACATTTGATAAAAATAGTATTATTTATGCATAGATGGTGACTTGCTTCTTGACCAATGTCCATTCTGGAAGTATAATAGCCCAAATACTGCGGACGTCAAAAGCGGTGCCGCAAGGGGGAGATGGTTCTATGAAGTGTGAAAGTTTACGAGGCCTCGTCGTTTGCCGGGATTTTTTGAAGGATCCTGTCATCAAGGCCTTGATGGATGTTCAGGAAGATACGGATCAAGGGGCTTCGTTTTCACGGCGAGCCGGTGCGGCCGCCTTATTGGAAGCGGCTGAACGGTTGGGGCTTCAGGGCAATGTGCTGCGCCAGTATTTTTTATACCTTTTTTCTGAGGGACGTACGGTAGCTGCCGATGTTATGGAACGGGTCGGTACCGCAGGTACGGGACTGACTCGGGCTTTGGCTTTCGATATGAAACTGATATTTCCGTACTTACAGCGTCAGCCTTCTGACTTCTTTGATATCGAATTTTTAGATGATTATGAGCCGGCTTCCGTTACAAACGACGCCTGCATTCGGTCCTTAGAGAAAGCTTTTCAAGGGGCGGATACGCCGGAAAAAGCCACGGCCGTCCTGCTCGATTACTATGCCGTCTTCGGCCGCGGGAAACTTGCTCGTTTCATGGCCTTTCGGTTGTCTGATGACGGCCAGCTCATCGGGATTGAAAATTTCCCGCACCTCGATTGGAATGATCTCATTGGCTATGCTGCCCAGAAGGAAAAACTCATGGCCAATACAGCGGCTTTTGTCAGCGGGAAAGAAGCGAATAACGTTCTCCTTACGGGATCTCGCGGTACGGGTAAGTCGACGGCAGTCAAAGCCTTGGTCTCACGATATCATGAGCAAGGATTGCGCTTGGTTCAGCTTCAGCGTGACCAGCTTCAGGGACTACAGCCTCTGATGGAAACGTTGGGCGCTATCGGCAGCAAGCGTTTCATCTTGTTTCTCGATGACCTGTCTTTTGATGAAAATGAAGCGTCTTATAAGTACCTGAAATCGGCCATGGATGGTGGTGTTACGCCACAACCCAAAAATGTGGTTATTTATGCAACTTCTAATCGCCGTCATCTGCTCAAGGAGACCTGGCATGACCGCAATGATGAATGGGAAGAAGTCTACCGTGACGATAACACCAATGAAGCCATTTCTTTATCAGACCGTTTCGGCCTCATCCTTCATTACGCAGCGCCGACTCAGGATGAATATCTGGAAATCATTGGCCATGAATTGAAAAAAGCCGGCATTGATCTCGCTCCGGAAAAGCTGCGAATCGAAGGGCTGCGCTGGGAGATGGAACATTCCGGCCGCAATGGGCGGATTGCCCAGCAATTTGTGAAATGGTACCTCAACAATCGGGACTCCTAAAAATATTAGGAAGTCAAGCGTTTAACTAAAGAATTTCAAATTAATTTCAAAAAAATCATTGACAAACGAGGCGTCATTTTGTAGAATGTGTTCAAGCTTTTCAAACGAGCCGAACTGATAAGGGCTCGCAAAAGCATAGAGTAAAATCTGATGACGGGAAAGAGTAGGTCCTTCGGATACTTTCAGAGAGTCGGCGGGTGGTGCGAGCCGATAGTGAAGATCGATTGAAAATCATCCCTGAAGAGGAGTGCTGAAGTATACTAAGCACTGACGACTTTTCCACGTTATAGGAAACGCGTATGTTGGTACGTTGTAGAGAGCCTGGCGCAGCAATGAGCTGGGAATCAGGGTGGTATCGCGGAATAAAAACTCCGTCCCTCATAGGGATAGGAGTTTTTTTGTTACCTCTTTCGACGCATCTCTAAATTCCAACGAGAATAAATTATTTTATACTCAAAGGAGCGATGTTATTATGGCAAAGGTTTTTTATGATCAAGATGTAAATTGGGATGTCATGAGAGGTAAGAAGGTAGCTGTCGTCGGTTATGGCAGCCAGGGGCATGCCCATGCTTTGAATTTGAAAGAAAGCGGCGTAGACGTCGTCGTCGGTTTGTACGAAGGCAGTAAATCTGTCGAAAAAGCAAAAAAAGCCGGCCTTGAAGTCAAGACCGTTGCCGAAGCCGTTAAAGAAGCGGACGTTACCATGGTCCTCATTCCGGACGAAAAACAGGCGGATGTCTATGCTTCTGAAATCGCTCCGAATTTAAAATCCGGCAGTGCCCTTGCTTTTGCTCACGGCTTTAACGTTCACTTCAAACAGATTGTCCCGCCGGCTGACGTCGATGTCTTCATGGTAGCTCCGAAGGGCCCCGGTCACCTCGTTCGCCGTACTTTTGTAGAAGGCGGCGGCGTTCCGGACGTATTCGCTGTTGAACAGGATGCGACGGGAACTTGTTTTGATTTAGCCCTGGCTTATGCCCGCGGTATCGGCGGCACGCGTGCCGGCGTCATCCAGACGACCTTCCAGGAAGAAACAGAAACGGACCTCTTCGGTGAACAGGCTGTTCTCTGCGGCGGTATCTGCCAGCTCATCACCAACGGTTTTGAAACGCTCTGCGAAGCAGGGTATCAGCCGGAAATCGCTTACTTTGAAACCTTCCATGAAATGAAATTAATCGTCGACCTCATGTATGAAGGCGGCATGGCCAAGATGCGTAAATCTATCAGCGATACGGCTGAATATGGCGATTATACGGCCGGCCCCCGCGTCGTAACCCAGGCTTCGAAGCAGGCCATGAAAGACGTCCTCAACGACATCCAGTCCGGTGCCTTTGCCAAAGATTGGCTCCTCGAAAACAAGGCCGGCGGCCGGGCTCACTTCTTAGCTATGCGCCGTCAGCACGCGGAACATCCTCTCGAACAGGTCGGTGAAAAGCTCCGCGCCATGATGCCCTGGCTCCACAGCAACGATCAGAACGACTAATTTCTTCATGGTCCATAGACCATGCGCTTAATGACATGATAACGAGGTGAATAGAATGAACATGACCGGCGCACAAGCTGTCCTTGAATGCTTACAGCGAGAAGGTGTAGATGTCGTATTCGGCTATCCCGGCGGAGCCGTCCTAACCTTATACGACGAATTATATAAAGCGGAGTTCCCTCATATTTTGACGGGACATGAACAGGGGGCTGTTCACGCTGCCGACGGTTATGCTCGAGTGACGGGGCGCACCGGAGTCTGCTTTGCAACTTCCGGCCCGGGAGTCTGCAACATGGTGACCGGCATTGCGACGGCCAATATGGATTCTATTCCCTTGGTTATCATCAGCGGTCAGGTCGCGACGCCACTCATCGGCCGTGACTCCTTTCAAGAAGCTGACATTTCCGGTATCACGACGCCCATTACCAAGCATAATTATCTCGTAAAGGACGTCAAAGAATTGCCGCGGGTCTTGAAAGAGGCCTTCTACATCGCTTCGACAGGACGGCCGGGACCGGTCCTGGTCGACATTGCCAAAGATGTCTTCGACACGTCCTTTGAATTTGAATATCCAAAGGATGTTCACCTTAGAGGTTACAGCGGCAATCAGGAAGGCTGCCAAGACGATGTGGTCCGTGCCGTTAAGTCCCTGGCTAAGGCAAAACGGCCGGTCCTCCTCACCGGCGGTGGTGTCATCTTATCGGAAATGGCAGAAACCCTGCGCACTATCGTGCAGCCGCTCGGGATACCGGTCGTAACGACGCTCATGGGGAAGGGCAGTATCCCTGATGATTGGGATTGCCACTTGGGAATGGTCGGCATGCATGGCTCTTACGCCGCCAATATGGCCGTTACCCAGTGCGATTTGCTCCTTGCCGTCGGCGTCCGTTTTGATGACCGCGTTACCGGAGACGCTGCGAATTTTGCGCCGCAGGCAACCATCGTCCACTTCGATATCGATAAGGTTGAAATCAATAAGATCGTCCATGCCGATATCAGTGTCAACGCCGATCTTCGCTGGTCTCTGCCGCGGCTGTGTGAGGGACTGAAACCTTATGGACAGTCCCTTTATGAAAGATATGAAGGGTGGCGGCACGTCGTTTTGTCCATGAAGAAGGCCCATCCCTTTGCGACCCGTCATCTGGAGGGAACCATCTCTCCGCAGGCGATTTTTAATGCCGTTCAGGCTGCGACCGATGAGGATACTATCATCGTTACCGACGTCGGCCAGCATCAAATGTGGTCGGCTCAGTTCTTCAACCTGAATAAACCGCGGCACTTCGTTACCTCCGGGGGATTGGGGACGATGGGGTACGGTCTTCCGGCAGCCATGGGTGCTAAAATCGGCTGTCCTTCATCTACGGTCGTCCTCTTTACCGGCGACGGCAGCATCATGATGAACTGTCAGGAATTTGCCACACTCCATAAGTACGGTGTCGACGTCAAAGTCGTCGTTCTCCACAACAACGTCTTGGGCATGGTCAATCAGTGGCAGCGCATGTTTTACAGTGGTCACTGTTCGCAGTCGGTCATTGCCGACAATCCGGATTTGACGGCCATCTCAAGAGCCATGGGGGTTCCCGGCTCCTGTGTCCGCAGTCCGGAAAAATTGGATGATGCCGTATCCTGGTTATTCCAAACGGAGGGACCGGCCTTGCTCGATGTATTCATTCCGCCTGATGAAAATGTGTATCCTATGGTTCCCGGCGGAAAACGATTGGATCAAATGGTATTGGGAGGTGAAGGCCAGTGACGAAACAGCACCTGGCACTACTTTGCGACAATAAGCCCGGCGTACTGACACACGTCGCCGGCCTCATCAGCCGCAGAGCCATTAATATTGAATGCATTAACGCCGGGTACACGGAGGAATCCGATGTGACCCGCATCAATATCGTCGTGTCCGTCGAAAACCGATGGGAACTCGATCAGGCAGTCAATCAACTGGCAAAACTCATCGACGTCATCAAGGTGGTAAACCTTGATGACGCCCCCTTTGTCAGTTATGAACTGGCCATGATCAAGATACGGAGTCTGACGCCCGAAATCCGGGAAGAATTGACCAATATTGCGAATTTGTTCAAGGCTAAGATTGTCGATGTCCAGCGACATTCGCTGACCATGCGCATTACAGGTCGGGAAGATCGTATTGAAGCCTTGCTTGAAATGCTGAAAGACTATGAAATCATTGAAATTGCCCGGACGGGCCAGATTTCTCTCTCTCGAGGGGAAACGGCCGTGAAGGATATGTAATAGATATGCCGCTGCCAGTACGGCATAAAGAGAGGATGGATATTATGCGCAGTGATGTTGTAAAAAAAGGGGTTACCCGAACGGCCCATCGGAGTTTGTTCCATGCCATGGGCTATAGTGATGAGGATTTGAAGAAGCCTTTGATCGGCATCTGTAATGCCTTTAATGAAATTATTCCGGGCCACGTCCACTTAGGCGAAATTGCCCAGGCCGTTAAACTTGGGGTAGCCGCTGCCGGCGGTACGCCTATCGAATTTCCGTCTATCGGCGTCTGTGACGGCATCGCCATGGGTCATCGTGGCATGAGTTTTTCCCTTTCGAGCCGCGAGTTGATCTGCGACTCCATCGAAGCCGTAGCGACGGCCCATGCTTTCGACGGCTTAGTCCTCATCCCGAACTGCGATAAAATCGTGCCGGCCATGCTCATGGCTGCGGGCAGACTCAACATCCCGACTGTCGTCGTCAGCGGCGGTCCCATGCTGGCCGGTCGCTATAAGGGCCGCAATATCAGTGTCAGCACGATGTTTGAAGCCGCCGGTAAGGTCGAATCCGGCCAGATGACGGCTGAAGAAATGCATGAAATGGAATTTCACGCCTGCCCGGGCTGCGGTTCCTGCTCCGGCTTATTTACGGCCAATACGATGAACTGTATGACCGAAGTCTTGGGTATGGGCCTTCCCGGCAACGGGACGATCCCGGCTGCTTATACGGGCCTTCGCCGCATGTTGGCCAAAAAAGCCGGAGAAGTCGTCCTGGACCTTGTTCGCCGCGACGTCAAGCCTCGGGATATCATGACCCTCGAAGCTTTTGAAAACGCCATTGCCGTCGACATGGCCATCGGCGGTTCTACCAATACGGCCCTGCACCTGCCGGCCATTGCCCATGAAGCGGGGGTACAGCTGTCCCTCGACGAGTTCGATGCCATCAGCCGCAAGGCTGCCTATATCTGCAAGATGAGCCCCGGTGGGACCTACCATATGCAGGATCTCGACGAAGCCGGCGGTATCTGCGCCGTCATGAAGGAAGTCTCGAAGTTGGGCTTGATTCACACCGACGCCAAGACCATTACCAGCACCGTAGGCGACCGCATTAAAGATGCGGAAGTCCTCAATCGGGATGTCATCCACTCCGTCGACAATGCCTATATGAATAAAGGGGGCATTGCCGTCCTCAAGGGGAATTTAGCCCCCTTAGGATCGGTTATCAAAGAAAGTGCCGTCGATGAAGACCTCTTGGTCTATAAGGGAACGGCCAAGTGCTACGATGCCGAAGAAGACGCTATCGAAGCCATCATCCGCGGCGACATCAAAGAAGGGCACGTCGTCGTCATCCGCTATGAAGGTCCGAAGGGTGGGCCCGGCATGCGAGAAATGCTCAATCCGACGGCAGTCATCACCGGCATGGGCTTGAAAGTCGCCCTCTTGACCGACGGCCGCTTCAGCGGTGCCAGCCGCGGTGCCTGTATCGGCCACATTTCACCGGAAGCGATGGAAGGCGGTCCCTTGGCCTTAGTTCACGACGGCGATACGATTTCTATCGACATCCCGAATCGTAAACTGGAACTGGAAGTCAGCGATGAAGAACTCGCTAAACGCCGAGCTGCTTGGAAGCAGCCGGAACCGAAGGTCAAGACGGGCTACCTGTCACGGTATGCTAAGCTTGTTACGTCGGCCAATACCGGCGCTGTCATGCAGTAAGACTGAATGTTATCTCCTGCTTCCGTGCCCTTCGCCTATGCTGCGCAGGGAATGGGGGCAGGAGATTTATTTTATCTGAATATAAAATGATATGAAAAGGGGCTTATTATGAAACAGGTTTGTGCTCTCATCGGTAAGTTTTTTGGCGTCATCGCCATCATCTTTCTCATCATCGGCCTTACGATGCCGACGAGTTTTTCTTGGGTTTTAGGCCATGTCGGCGGCATTTCCGTCTTGTCGGTTCTCTTGGGCATCATCATGTTTGGCATGGGCATGACCATGAGCGCCAGCGATTTCGTCCTCGTTTTGAAGCAGCCTAAGGACGTATTTTTCGGCGTTTGTGCCCAGTATTTCGTCATGCCGTTCCTGGCCTTCGTCCTGGCGACCGTATTTCGCCTTGATCCGGCTCTGACGGCAGGCGTCGTCCTCGTCGGGACCTGCCCGGGCGGTACGTCGTCCAATGTCATCACCTTCATGAGTAAAGGCGACGTTCCCTTATCGGTCACCATTACCAGTATTTCGACCTTATTGTCTCCGGTCTTGACGCCCCTCTTGACGTATCTGATCATCGGTCAGCGTATTTCCTTTAATCCTGTCAGCATGTTCTTATCCATCGTACAGATCGTCATCGTTCCTATCGCCCTGGGGCTTTTAGTCAAGCGCTTTCTGCCGAAGCTTGCCGGAGCTGCTCTCGACTATCTTCCGGCCGTGTCAGCCATGGCTATTTCCTTCCTCATCGCCGGTATCATCGGTGCCAGCCGCGATTCCATCCTCAACAGCTCGGGCCTTATCCTGCTCGTCGTCATCTTGCATAACTGCCTCGGCTATGCCCTGGGATTCTTTATCGGCCACCTCTGCGGCATGAGCTGGAAAAAGATGGTTGCCGTATCCATCGAAGTCGGTATGCAGAATTCGGGCTTGGCCACGGGGCTTGCCAAAACCCATTTTGCCGCCCTTCCCATGGCAGGGGTCCCCGGCGCTATCTTCAGCGCTTGGCACAATATTTCAGGCGCAGGCCTTGCTTATCTTTATGTCAATTATTTAAATAAACGCTTTGATAGTGACTATCAAGCCGACGACGAACAGGCATCAAGCAGTGTCTTATCGGCGGCTCATAAGTAGTGAACAAGTTCGTTTGGTTGTGGAAAAAGGTGTTGTCTTTATGTTCGGCAGCACCTTTTTTTGCTATAATAAACGTAGTTTAAAAGTCAGGAGGCAAGTTTATGATCGGTGTTATTGTCAACGCAGTGACCTCATCTTTGGCGGCCGTTATTGGAGTCGGATTAAAAAATCGGATATCTGAGCGATTTACGACTCCCGTTCTGTGGGTCATCGCCCTGGGACTGGCGGCTATGGGGATTCAAGGGGCCGTCCAAAGTCAGAATATGCTCCTCGTTTTGGCCAGTATGATTATCGGCACGGTCCTCGGGACGGCCATCCGAATTGAAGACCGGATGAATCAATTCGGGGAATTCCTTAAAACACATTTGAGCCGCGGCGACGATTCTAAATTCGTCAAAGGGTTTGTGACCTTGTCCATGATGGAGACCATCGGTGCCATGGCTATTATCGGACCCATTCAGGCAGCCTTAGGGAGCAATGACTTGCTCTATTTTAAAAGCGCTATCGACGCCGTATCGTCTTTTATTTTCGGCGCCTTATACGGACTTGGCGTCGTTCCCGTTGGGATTGTACTTTTTGTTTATGAAACGATATTCTATGTATTAGCGACCTTCTTGCTGCCGCTGATGACAACCGATGTCGTCCGCGAACTCAATGCTGTCGGCTGCCTCATGATCTTGGCCATTGCCCTCAATATGCTTCAACTGACGAAATTTAAGGTCGCCGACTTTTTGCCGGCCTTATTCATACCCATCATATACTACAGCTTTTTGATATAATCCTTTGTGGGCAGAGATCTGGAATCAGATTTCTGCCTTTTTATCGAATGGAGGGAATATGTTATGAACTTGCAGGACATCATGGATAAACTTCGCCAAGATGAACGGAACAAAGACTATACAGAACGGGGGATTGACCCCATTTTTCAGATTCACGAGGAAGCCAAAATCTTGATCATCGGCCAGGCTCCGGGGCGAAAGGTAGAAGAGTCGGGCATTCCTTTTCATGATAAGTCCGGGGAAACCCTGATGGAATGGATGGGAATCGACGCTTCTGTTTTCTACTCAACCGCCGTTTCCATCATGCCCATGGACTTCTACTACCCCGGCAAGGCGAAAACAGGCGATAAGCCGCCGCGCAAATTCATTGCCGCTGAATATCATCCTGATATTTTATCTCTCATGCCCAACCTGTCCCTGACCTTACTGATTGGGAAATACGCCATGGATTACTATTTAAAAGGCAGGAAAGGGCGCAACCTGACCGAGACGGTAAGAAACTTCGAAGCCTATTTGCCCGATTACTTCCCACTCGTCCATCCCAGCCCGCTGAATTTCCGCTGGCAGGCGTCTAATCCCTGGTTTAAAGCCGATGTCGTGCCGGTGTTAAGAACGTGTATCTCTAAACTTTTATGAGGAAGAACACAAACTGCCGGCTCTTGATTGTTTTTTTGTTTATCGGTTACTATTATACATATTGATGATTTATATCGTCATAAAAAGGAAGCCTTTTGTGATAGGGCTATGGGTGAAGGAGGCAGGCAGATGGATGAGAAGTCATTGCATGAAGTGAATCAGTATAACGATGTAATCTTCCCCGTCGGTCTTTATGAAGTTACGCGCGACAGTATTGTCCCTAAAGGGCGTGGACATTTAGATTTACATTGGCATGAAGAATTGCAATTTACCGTCGTCTCTTCCGGGACTATGGTGATGCAGGTTGACGGCAAGTTATATGATTTAAAGCAAGGGGATGCCATTTTTATTAATCAACGTCTCTTGCATGTATCTCGAGATCTTAGTGAAGGTGGCCGATATTTCAGCATCGATTTACCTTCAAGATTATTAGGCTTTTTTTCGGGAAGCCGGATGGAAAAATCCTATGTTTTTCCCTATACGAGCGATTATCTTTTTCAGACCGTCGTCTTTCAATCGGGAATAGCGTGGCAGCGTGGGATTGTAAGCCACTTGAAAGAGATTGAAACGTTGCTCAAGGAAAAGCGGCAAGGATTTGAATATAGAGTTGCCGTGATATTAGTGACTATTTGGGGAGAAATGCTGCAATATCTTAAGAATGACGTTAGGATTCCCCCAAAGTCATATTATCGCCGTCAGGAACGAATGAGAGCCATGCTTTCTTTTATTCATGAACACTATGCCGAAACTATTCAGTTAGCGGATATTGCGGCTCATGTCGGAATTAGTGTCGGTGAATGCTGTCGATGCTTTAAACAGTTTATTCGCGAGAGTCCGAATCAATATATACTCCATTATCGTATTATGAAGGCTATGGATTTGTTGAGTGATACCGATTGTACTGTTTCAGAAGTATCGTTTAAATGCGGTTTTAGTGATGTGAGTCACTTTATTCTTTATTTTAAACGGCATACCGGATTAACACCCGGTGCATATCGAGAGTTAAAATGATAAATTGTAAATGTTAAGATTTTCATATTATTGGTAGATAATTTCATAGTATAAAAAAGCGCTTTTTTATATACTTAATTCATAACAATGATGCATTATTCGGGATTAAGTAGAAATTAAAAAAGCGCTTTTTTTATTGTAAAGATGTGTAATTCGAAAGGAGATTTTTTCTTATGAGTGTTGGTGCGGTGTTAATCTTAGTGATGTGGCTATTGGCAATTCCTTATATAATCTACATGATTGTTGATGTTAAGCGACATTGGGAGCAGAGCAAGACTGTTAAAGTAAATGTAAAATATAATATATTGGTCAGTGCCGTTTCTAATTTTTTTGATACCCTGGGGATTGGCAGCTTTGCCATTGCAACATCGGCTTGGAAGTTTAAAAAGTCAATGCCAGACCATTTAATTCCAGGAACCTTAAATGCTGTTTTTGTTATCCCTATGTGTATAGAAGGCACGATTTTCATACAAAAGGTAGATGTAGATCCTTTGACGTTAGCCCTCATGATCGGGTTCTCTATGGTCGGAGCCATTGTTGGGGCGAAGGTCGTAACCCGTTTGGATACTGAAAAAATTCGGATTGGCATGGGTATAGCGCTCCTTGTTGTGGCGATTATTACCCTTTGCAAAATTAACGGAGTGGGTCCTTTTGGTATTTTGGGGACGGCTACGGGGTTAACCGGTATGAAACTTGCCATTGCTACGCTGTTTAGCTTTCTTTTTGGGAGCTTTATGGCCATTGGGATTGGCTTCTATGCCCCCTGCATGGCTCTTGTACTCATGTTAGGAATGAATGCGAATATTGCCTTTCCAATCATGATGGGTGCTAGCGGATATATGTGTTTGGCGAATGGGGTTACCTTTATTAAAGCGGGTAAATATGAGCGGATATCAGCCATCCCAATGTTGATTGTGGGCTGCCTGGCCGTTCTCGTGGCAGCCTTTATCGTTACGTCCTTGCCGCTGACGATGCTGACCTATCTTGTATGTGTGGTTATGATTATTTGTTCGGGGACTTTTTTCCGGGACGCATGGAGAGCCAGACAGAAGCATGGTGATGACTCGATAGCGATGACTGAAGCCAGTTGATAGAGAGGGATTGGTATGATTTTTAACATTCAAAAGTGTTCCATCCACGATGGTGAAGGCATTCGGACGATTGTTTTTCTTAAGGGATGTCCTTTGCGATGCAAATGGTGCGCGAATCCTGAGTCACAGATGGGGACGCCGCAAGTGATGGAACTTCCCAGTCGTTGTATTGGATGTGGTCGATGTATGGACGAATGTCCGCAAAAAGCGATTTTTCCAAAAGACAATACTTTTGGCATTGACCGTAAGTTATGTACGCAGTGCTTCCATTGTACGGACATTTGTTGTACTGGCAGTAAGAAGTTGGTAGGTGAAAATCGCACGCCTGAGGAGATTTTTAAGGAAATCTATAAAGACCGCTTTTTTTATCAACAAAATAATGGTGGCGTGACCTTTTCGGGTGGCGAACCACTTCTGCAGCCGGAGCTTGTTTTAGCTATCGCTAAAAAATGTAAGGCCTGTGGCATTAATACGGCTATGGAAAGCTGCGGCGCTGCAGATTTTGAAAAATTTAAAATTGTTTTACCTTATATCGACAGTATGTTCATGGATATAAAGCATATCAATCCGGAGATACACAGAGAACTGACCGGACAGACGAATGAGGTTATTTTAGAAAATATACGCCGCATTGCTGAGACGGGCATGCCGATTACGATTCGGACTCCCGTTATCCCGGGATGGAATGATAGTGTAGAAAATATTCAAGGTATTTCAAACTTTATCGCTGCGATTAAAACGATTCATGAGTATGAACTGTTGCCCTATCATGATTTTGGCAAGAGTAAGTATACGTCTCTTGGCAGAGTTTATGAAGCCGATGAGGTGGAGACCCCTTCAGATAATGCTATGCGTCAGCTGGTAGCGGCAGCAAATGAAGTGTTAGAACTATCTGGTAAGGTTTGTTTTTATACAAAAGACAATACAAAATATATTATTCCGAGCACGGAGCGGGTAAAAAAGGACACAGCCTGCTCAGCAGAAAGTGCTCACTAGTAAAGGAGAAAAAAGATGAGATCAGAACGAATTGCAAAAATGAATGACTTGGTAAGAAACACGAACGCAGTGATCGATTTGGATCGGGCGAGGCTGATGACGGAGTTCTATAGCAAACCGTCTATGGACAATTACATCTTGCGTCGAGCTCATGCTTTTGCTTATTTTCTGGATAACAAACGGATCTTTATCGATAAAGACTTGGAACAGCTGGCAGGGCACTTGGGGCCTGGTTGGCAATACGTTGAAGTATATCCGGATATTACGTCGTGGCTGCAGACCGATTTAGAAACGATGGATACCCGGCAAGAAGATAAATTATCCTTTTTGCCCGGTGAAAAAGATGAATTACGCGAGCTGGTTAAACAGTGGAAAGGTCATTCTTTCGGGGATTTTTCGCGGGCTCAAGAAAGCGAAAAAATTAAGGATATGTTAGCGGCCGGCATTTGTACCCATGGTATTGCCGATCAGTCAACCATGAATCACTCTCCGAACTATGAGGAATTAGTAAAATATGGATATCGGTACTATATCGATGAATGCAAAGCGAAATTGGCGGAGTTTAAAGTTGCCGATGTCTATGATATGGAACAAATCATCGCCTGGCAGTCTATGATCATCGTTATGGAAGCTATTATTCGTTTTGCCCACCGATATGCCGATTTGGCTGAAAAAATGGCCGGAGAATGTGCAGATCCCGAACGGAAGCAGGAACTGGAAGTGATGGCCGAAAACTTACGTGTCGTTCCGGAATTTGCTCCTAAGACCTTTCTTCAGGCAAATCAATTAGTTTGGATAAACCATTTATGCCAGATGTTGGAAGCTGCCGGTGGCGACCATACGCTGGGTCGGTATGACCAGTACATGTATCCTTTCTATAAAAACGAAGTTGATGAAGGTAAGGACGAACAGTATTTTATCGATATTATCAATGAATTTAAGTTAAAAATTTGTGAATTATGGAATGTCCGCTCTGAACAGGAATCGAAAGCCGACCCGGGAAATCCCTTATGGATGCACATCATGCTCGGCGGTGTTCTGCCCAATGGCAAAGACGGCTGCAACGAATTGACACGGGTTTTCTTACGCGGCATGAAACAGTTACAGACGGATGAGCCCTGCATTTCTTTCCGCTGGCATCCGGGGATTGATGAAGAAACGTTCCGTTTGGCAATCGATGTCGTCAAAGATGGTGGAAGTCATCCTGCTTTCTATAACGACAATACGGCTATTGTCTATCTTTTGGGCCTTGGATTTACTTTGAAAGAAGCCCGAAATTGGGGGATTTGCGGCTGCATCGAACCCCATGTTTTAGGGAAAACTGACTTTCAGAGTAATCCGGGATACTTTAATCCTATTAAAATTTTTGAAATTGCACTGCACAACGGCTATGATCCGATCACGAAGAAACAAGTTGGTCCTCAAACAGGAGATGTCCGGGACTTCGTGAATATTCGCCAAGTTATGGAGGCCTATGAAAAGCAGCATAACTATTTCCTCAAGCACTTTGTGGATATGTGTAACCGTACATTGGCAGCGCACGCGTTTGCCTTGCCTACGATTACGGGTTCTCTCTTTTCAGACGGCTGCATTCAACAGGGGAAACTGTTACAGCAAAAAGGCTCCCATCATCACTACAGCGCAATTGGTGTAAGCGGTATTGCCAACGTCGTCGATTCGTTAGCCGCCATTGAAGAGTGTGTCTTTAAAAAGCATTACTTGACGATGGATGAGCTCATGGACCTTTTGGATACCAATTTTGAAGGCCGTGAAGATGTACGTCAAATGCTTCTCAATAAGGCTCCGAAATTCGGTAATAATATTGAGGATGTGGATCAATACGCTGAATGGCTGATTCATTTTATCGAAGATTCTTTTGAACAGTATAAGGATGCGATGGGCGGGGCCTATACCATTCTTGTCGCTACACAGTCCTATAATGTCACCTTGGGTAAATCTCTGGGTGCTACCCCGGATGGGCGTATGGCGAACACTCCTTGTGCCGATAACGTATCCCCTTCGCCAGGGATGGACACCAATGGTCCGACGGCTGTCGTCAACTCTTTGGGATGGTGCGATGAGTTGGTGCCGCAGAGCGGATTGCTTCTCAATCAACGGTTTGATCCAGCCATTGTTGCCGGCGAAAAAGGGATTGATATCATTGAATCTGTGTTCCGGGCTCACTTTGCACAAAACGGATTCCACATTCAAATCAATGTTGTCAATAATGAAGTCCTGCGGGCCGCTCAACAGGATCCGCAGAACTACAAGCATATCTTAGTTCGTGTGGCAGGCTACTCGGCATATTTTGTTGATCTGTCTAAGGAAATTCAGGATAATATCATTGAACGAACGATTCAACGTGGTTTATAAATAGCAGTCGGTGGAGGATACAGACAAGATCTGTATCCTCCCCATATTGATAAAGGAGATATGATTATGAATACAGCAAAAGCAGGAGATTGGGTGCGTATCCATTCTATCGTATTGAAAGCGGAAGAACGGACGGCTAAGTTACCGGAAGATACGAAAAAATGTGATTTAGAAATGTGGACGAAGGGCTTTATCCAGAGTGATGCGGCCATTGGTGATGAAGTTACGGTAAAGACGGCAGCTGGGCGTATGGCTACAGGAATTTTAACAGAAGTCCATCCTTACTATACCCATAGCTATGGCCATTTTGTCCCTGAAATTATTGAAATCGATAAACAACTGCGTTCTATTATGAGAGGTGAAGCATAATGTAAAAAAAAGACTATGCATCGGTGATGAGTCGGTCTAATGAAATTATGAAAAAATCGCTGGGGATTGACTTTAGTCAATTTGAAAGCGGATCGATTGCTTTTGACTATGAAAAACTCATGGAAGCAACGGGATATACCTTAGAAAAAATCATAGAAATTCAAAGCCGGACGGGCGTTGGCAATACGCCTCTTCTTGAATTGCGTAATATAACGAGCCTTGCTAGAAAATATGCAAAACCTGGGTATGGGGCGCGTATTTTTATTAAAGATGAAGCGACGAATGCCTCGGGTAGTTTTAAAGCCCGGCGAGCTGCTTGTGCCGTTGCGCATGCGAAGAAACTTGGCTTTAAAGGAGTTATGGCAGCTACTTCGGGTAACTATGGCGCAGCCGTTGCCTCACAGGCCGCGATGCAGGGATTGAACTGTATCATTGTACAGGAATGCTACGATTCTAATGGGGTAGGTCAGCTGGAAATCATCGAAAAAGCACGTAAATGTGAGGCTTTGGGTGCCGAAGTCCTTCAGCTTACGGTTGGGCCGGAACTCTTTTATACGTTTCTTTCCGTAATGGAAGATACGGGATATTTCAATGCCTCCCTGTATTCTCCTTTTGGTATTGCCGGTATTGAAACCTTAGGGTATGAAATTGCACAACAGTGCCAGGAGAAAGCGGGAAGATTCCCCGATGCTGTTATTTGTACGAATGCTGGCGGCGGTATGATTACCGGTACTGCACGGGGGTTGTTAAAAGCAGGTGCGAGTGACACGACCATGGTTGCAGCCTCCATCGATCTTACAGGCCTGCACATGGCTTCAGACAGACAGTTTAATAAAAAGTCCTGCACGACAGGTCACACCGGCTTCGGTGTTCCCTTTGCCATGGATCCCGACCATTCCGATGTACCTCGCAGCGCTGCCCGTCCCTTGCGGTACATGGATCGATATGTTACGGTAAAACAGGGGGATGTTATGTATATGACGGAGGTATTGGCAAATCTGGAAGGCCTCGAACGAGGACCTGCCGGAAATACGGCCTTAGCGGCAGCCTTTTCCTTGGCACAGGAACTGCCTGAAGATGCCGTAATCGTTGTCAGTGAGACGGAATATACCGGAGCGGGAAAACACATTCAACCTCAGATGTCGTTTGCCCGGGATCATGGCATCGATATTCGGTTTGGTAATCCTGATACAGAAGATCAGCCGGGAGTTAACCTTATTTTGCCGAAGGATCCTTCCTTTATTTGCCATCAAGATGCAGATATCCATCATTTCCGGCAAGCCCTTATTAAAAAGGCCGTGAAAAAATCAGGTGTAGATATGCCTACGGAAGATGATTTGTCTTTTTTGGCAGATGAAACGAAGAGTGATATTGCTTTTGTTAAAGAAACATTGGGTCTGTAAGGAGAGTTTATCATGAAGTTTACGCAGATGCTGACGGCTATTGATACGCATACCGCAGGGGAAGCTGCCCGTTTGATCATTGGGGGTATCCCTAAGTTTCCCGGCAAAACAATGGCTGAAAAAAGGCAGTACCTGGAAACACATAAGGATGGGTTACGTAAATCCCTAATGCTGGAACCGCGGGGACATCAGGATATGTTTGGGGCTTTTATTTGTGAACCCGCCAATGAAGAAGCAGATTACGGTATTATCTTCATGGATTCCAGCGGTTATTTAAACATGTGCGGACACAATACTATTGCAGCCATGACGGTTGCCGTTGAATGCGGATGGGTCGATGTTCCCCAAGGCGAATCTCAGGTAAAGGTTGTACAGGATACGCCGGCAGGTTTGATTCATGGTACTGTTCATCTTAATCCATCGGGTGATGTGGAGTTTGTTTCCTTTGAAAATGTCCCCTCCTTCTTGTATAAGAAAGATATCTCTATCTTTGTTCCTTCCTTGGAGAAAGAGGTGGTTTGTGATATTTCGTTTGGGGGAAACTTCTTTGCCTTGGTATCGGCAGAGCAGGTTGATCTCGATATTTGCCCCAAAAATTCGGAAGTCCTTTGTAAAATTGGCATGGAAATTCGGGATGGTCTTAATCAAAATGTAAGGGTTCAACATCCTATACTTCAGCACATTGCAGGGGTAGATGAAGTTGAATTTTATGGACCGGCCAAAAGCAAGGAGGCTGATTTCCAAAATTTTGTTGCCTTTGGTGACAGCCAGGTAGACCGCTCACCATGCGGAACGGGAACCAGTGCCAAAATTGCCTTTATGCATGCTAAAAATTTGTTGAATGTCGGTGATTCTGTTATTTGTGAAAGTGTATTAGAAACAAAGTTTAAAGGCGAAATTGTGAAAGAATGCAAGGTGGGAGACTATGCTGCTATTATTCCACGCATTTCCGGAACCGCTTCTATTGTTGGATTTAATACATTCTTGATTGATCCCAAAGATCCTCTGAAACAAGGATTCCTATTGAAATAATGGAGATGTAGAAATCAGTTGTTCAGATAGTGAAACGGGTAAGGAAACACTTGGAGCTTCGGCATTTTTCCGTATGGCAAAAACAGATATTTTAGCATAAACAATTATTTATCCTAAGTTAAACGTTATAATAAACGGGATTACATTTTGTAAAACTTAACTTAATGATAAAACATGGAAATAAACTTAATAATCTATTGACTACTGATGGCGATGGCTGTATAATTACAACAACAAATACAGAACAGTGTTGAATGGAAGAAGTAATGTCGGGAACGCCATGACAGAGACCTGCTGAAAGCTGAGAGGCAGGATGGAATACGGACATGAAAAATCATCCAGGAGCTGCTGCCCGAACGCAGATTTGCCAGTAGACGCAGCCGGCAGGCAACCGTTATCCAGCCAGGCATTGGAAGGGAATATCCGGAGATGCTGGAAAAGTGGTCGTTATGACAATAAGAGTGGTACCGCAGAGTGAAGGCTTTGTCTCTTTTTTAGAGGCAAAGCCTTTTTTTGCTCCATCAAAACCGTTTGCGTATTTGTATACTATTTAATGTAATGTGAAAGGATGTGCCTTATTATGATGGATTTCATCGGAAAATTAAGCGGTTTTGTTGGGAAGAATTTAACCTATATCGTCCTGGTCGTCGTTGTGGCAGCTTACTTTGTGCCCAGTGCCTTTTTATGGGCCGTGCCGCATACGGTCCTCCTCTTGGGGATCATCATGTTCGGTATGGGGATGACTCTTCATGCCAGCGACTTTAAATTGATTGTTCAACGGCCGAAGGAAGTCCTCGTCGGTTGTGCCGCTCATTATACGATCATGCCCCTCTTGGCGTATGGCCTGGTCCTGGCCTTTGAAATGCCGCCGGAAATGGCTGTCGGTATGATCCTCCTCGGTTCCTGCCCCAGCGGTACGGCATCGAATGTCATGGGCTTCTTGGCGAAAGCCGACGTGCCTCTTTCCGTTTCCATCACGACCTGCTCGATCCTCTTGGCGCCGATCATGATGCCCTTTATCGTTTGGGGTCTTGCCGGTCAGTGGGTTGAAGTCTCCTTTGTGGCCATGGCCATGACGGTCATGAAAGTTATCTTGGTCCCCTTAGTCCTCGGCCTTTTGGCTCATCGCCTGATGGGGGAAAAGCACGTCGTTTCTTTGTCGAAAATCTTGGTTCTTGTTTCCGCTTTTGGTGTTTTGGTTATCCTCGGCGGTGTCATTGCTGTCAATGGCGCTAAGATTTTGGAAATGGGACTTTTCGTTATCGTCATGGTTCTCCTTCACAATCTCGGCGGTTTCCTTCTCGGGTATTTCGTCACCGGAAAATTGGGTTTCGGGAAAAAACAGCAGCATTCAGTTACCCTTGAAGTCGGGATGCAAAACGATGCCCTGGCCATTTCCTTAGTATCGGTATTCTTTGCTCCGGCCGTCGCCATTCCGGCCGCCGTCGGCGCTCTTGTTCATCAAGTAACGGGATCTATCTTGGCAGGCCTCTTCGCTCGCCACATGGATGCCAGAGAAAAGAAACGTAATGCGGCCCTCCAAGCGCAGGCCGTCATGGATGCCGTTCCGGGCAACCATTAATCATCTGTTGTCAGTATTCTTTATTCCGTATATAATGGACTCATAATGAATATCGGCTCGTTTCTTACGGCAAATAGCCGGCATGGCTTCGCCGTTGGACCTGTGTTTAGAAAGGGAGATGTTGCGTTATGGGTGGCCGCTATGAAGTAAGGTTTCGATATAAAACTACGAGTAAAACGTCTCGAGGCAGTGTCAGTTCCACCATGGTAAATGCTTCCAGTGCTTCCGATGCACGAAATCAGGTTATTGCATCGCACAGCAGTGGGAATGGGATCACGGTTATCTCCGTGGTGAAAAAGCGGTAATTGAATAAAGGTTGATAGAATCTAAACTTGAGAGGCTCCTCTTTAACGTCGGGACCGGAATAAAATCTGGTGCGGCTTAAGGGGAGCCTTTTTACAACTGAAATATATAAGATTTATGTATGCGGAAAGTATAACTTAAAATAATTAGATAAAAAGATAGATAATATATTGACTATTAATTTGAACGGATGTATAATTATCACCAACAAATACAAAACAGTGTTGAATGGAAGTAGTAATGTTAGGGATTTCATGACAGAGACCTGCTATAGGCTGAGAGGCAGGATGGAATCCCGGCGTGAAGTCATCCAGGAGCTGCTGCCCGAACGCAGATTTGCTAGTAGACGCAGCCGGCAGGCAACCGTTATCCGGCCAGGCATTGGAAGGGGAACTCCGGAGATGCTGGAAAAGTGGTCATTATGACAATAAGAGTGGTACCGCAGAGTGAAGGCTTTGTCTCTTTTTAGAGGCAAAGTCTTTTTTTTGCTCCATCAAAACCGTTTGCGTATTTGTATCTTATTTAGTGTAATGTGAAAGGATGTGCCTTACTATGATGGATTTCATCGGAAAGTTAAGCGGTTTTGTTGGAAAAAATTTGACTTATATCGTTCTTGTCGTCGTTGTGGCAGCTTACTTTATGCCCGGTGCCTTTTTATGGGCCGTGCCGCATACGGTCCTCCTCTTGGGGGTCATCATGTTCGGCATGGGCATGACCCTTCATGCCAGCGACTTTAAATTGATCCTCCAGCGGCCGAAGGAAGTTCTCGTCGGTTGTACCGCTCATTATACGATCATGCCCCTCTTGGCGTATGGCCTGGTCTTGGCCTTTGAAATGCCGCCTGAAATCGCCGTCGGCATGATTCTCCTCGGGTCTTGTCCGAGTGGTACGGCGTCGAACGTCATGGGGTTCTTAGCGAAAGCTGACGTTCCCTTGTCTGTTTCCATTACGACCTGCTCGACCTTGTTGGCGCCGATCATGATGCCTTTTATCGTTTGGGGTCTTGCCGGTCAGTGGGTTGAAGTCTCCTTTGCCGCCATGGCCATGACGGTTATGAAAGTTATCTTAGTTCCCCTGGTTTTAGGTCTTTTGGCTCATCGTCTCATGGGGGAAAAGCATATCGCTTCTTTATCGAAGGTATTGGTCCTCGTTTCAGCTTTTGGCGTTTTGGTCATCGTCGGCGGTGTCATCGCTATCAATGGGGCTAAGATTTTAGATATGGGCATCTTCATCATCCTCATGGTTCTCCTCCATAACCTCGGCGGTTTCCTCTTAGGTTATGTCGTTACGGGTAAATTGGGACTCGGGAAAAAGCAGCAGCATTCCGTTACTTTGGAAGTCGGAATGCAAAATGATGCCCTGGCCATTTCCTTAGTATCGGTATTCTTTGCCCCGGCTGTCGCCATTCCGGCTGCTGTCGGAGCCGCCATCCATCAGGTAACGGGATCTATCTTGGCGGGAATCTTTGCCCGTCATATGGAAGCTCGGGAACAGAAACAACGTGCGGCCATCAAGGCTCAAGCGGTCATGGATGCCGTACCGGGAAATCATTAGTTACAAGGGGGCTGTCGTATTTTGGCGATGGCCTCTTTTTCTTGGTTAAAGGCGGGTATCTTTTTGGCATGAAAAAATCACCACTCCGATGATAAGGAGTGGTGATTGAAATGAATCGAGTACGATGGAACCGATCTCAAATGGCTTGGGGGAAGGCGTTGGTCAGGATGGTTGCCCCGCCTTCCGTCGTCTTGGTCTGTAGGCCCGGAATGGTATTTCCCGTCGTTTCGAGGTCCGTCGGAATGCGTTTATACGGGAGCTTTCGTAAGATCCGGGTCATGGCCGGATAGAGGATGTCGTCGGGATTGTTTAGAATCGACGTCGATTCGATGTCGTAGCCGCTGTCAGAATAGCTGCTCATGCGGTCGGTGCGCTTGTCGTAGGCATAGACTGTCAGACGGTAGCGGTATTCGGTATACGTTTCGCCGCCGTCGCGGAAGCGATAGCTTCCCATGAACTGACGCCAGTACCAGGTCTGTACGACCGGGACCAGGACGACATCGGCGTTATACTGACTGGAAATTGCCCGCAGATTTTCTTCAGTTACGTCCGAAGGAGACAGGATGGCTGACGATTCGATGCGGTCCCAATAGGGGATGCGGAAAGGCTGTATCAAGGCCCGTTTCATATATCGGGCTGCGTAATTGTCCTGCGTCGTATCGGCGATGATGACGGTACGCATGTTGTCGAAGCGAACGTTGTCGGCATTGACGACCGTAAGGGTCAGCAGGAAGAACAGGAGAAGGAGAAATATTTTTTTCATGAAGGCACCTCCCGTCAGATTAGAAATTGCCGTTATCGTTTAAGAGGGGACGCGTATCGTCGGCTTGTGGAATATATTGTTCCAAGGCGGCCAACATCTTGTCCTTGTCCATGGGCAGGGTGCCGCCGACGGGGAAGAGGTTCGATACGTGATTGCTGCGGAAGATACAAGGATTGGTCATTTCCGTATGGCGCAGGATCATGTCCAATTCTTTGAGGAAGCCCCGGGCCGTAAGGGGCTTGAATTTACCGCTTATGACATCGTCGTAGAGGGGGACTTCATGGGGTATGATGAGGGACAAGGCGCTGAGCATGGTCGGGTTGATGGCCGAGACGACTTTGGCCGTATGGAGGGCATGCTCTTTTGTCCGTTCCTGACCGCCGAGGCCGAGGAGAATCATCGTCGACAGCTTCATGCCGGCGGCTAAGGCTTTTTTGCCGGCTTCGATGGTAAGGTCTGCCGTCGTTCCCTTGTCGACATAGGTCAGGACGTCGTCGTCACCGCTTTCGATACCCATGTATACGATGGCAAGGCCTGCTTCGCGGAGGCGCTTCAATTCTTCCGGCGTCTTGCGGATTAAATCGGCCGGCGTCGCATAGGCGCCGATACGGGTGAGCTTGGGGAACTTTTCGTAGCATTTGTTCATGATCGTGATTAAGGTATCGGTCGGCAGTACCATGGCATCGCCGTCAGCCAGGAAGATGCGCCGAATAAAAGGCAGGGCTTCGGCACCGCGTTCGATGATCCCTTCGATTTCTTCGAGGGGACGGATGCGGAATTTCGAGGCTTTATACATATTGCAGAAACGACAGGTATTATGGGAACAGCCGATGGTTACGCGCAGGATAAAGCTGCGGGCTTCACTGGGCGGACGAAAAACGAGGCCGCCGGCGTCGTCAATGATCATATAAATCACACCTTTCAAAAGAAAGCAGATAGATTATCAATACATGGTCTATTATACACGAAAAATACGTATTACGAAATAGACTCAGCCGGCGTTTTTTTCTGCAGGATGATGATGAATACCGTTGCGATGATGCAGGCGTAGCCGACGAGTTCGACGGGATGGAAGGTCGTTCCCAAGACGATGGCTGAGGTCACCGAGGCGATGACCGGTTCCAAGGTTCCTATTAAGGTAGCCTTCATGGGGCCGATTTCACTGATGCCGGTGACAAAGGCCGTAAAGGAAATGGCCGTCCCGACGATGACAATGAAGGCTACGGCAAACCATCCCATAGCGTCGAGGGCCGGCCAGTGGGTCCAAACCTGTGTCGACAGGCCTAAGACGATACTGCCGGTAATCATGCCCAGACCGTTGGTGATGAGGGCACCCCAGTGGGCGGCCAGGCCTTGAGATAAAACGGGATAGGCGACACCGGCGACGGCGCCCATGAGGCCCCAGGTCAGGCCAAGGGGCGAGAGGACCATCGTCGACGGGTTGCCCTGGGTTGCTGATAAGTAGACGCCGCCAAAGGCCAGGAAGACCGAGATGATTTCCCTCGTCGTCGGCCGCTTATGGAAGCGAACGGCTAAGTAGAAGGACATAAAGACGACGCAGAGGGTCTGCAGGACCGTCGCCGTGCCGGCGTTGGAATTTTTTATGGCTGATAAATAGGAAAATTGGCTTAGGGTGAGACCGAAAATCGCAAAAATGACCAAATGCCGCAGACTGATCGGGTCATGCAGCATCTGTCGAATTAAATGGCTTTTTTTCGGTATGACCATGAACGTTAGGAGCAGGCCGGCCAGGGCCATGCGAATCGATGCTACCCATGAGGGTTCTACGGGATAATTGGAGAGCAAAAACTGACTGGCGACGCCGTTAACGCCCCACGTCACTGCTCCGATGACACAAGCTATGATACCATGCTGCGTTTTGGTCATGCTAAGACCTCCTTTGCCGTGTGTATTATCCTTTAAGTATACACGAGAGCTAATAGAGGGGCAAGGGGAGTCCGTTTCCCGCAAGAGCGGCGCATATGGGCATAGAAAAAAGAGCTGCTGAGGCAGCTCTTTTTTCTTATTTCTTACCGTTCTTGCCGTGTTTCTTTTCAAAGGCGATCATATGAGCTTCTTCATCGGAATGGCCGTCGGCCTTGGCCTTTTCGATGAGGGAAACCATTTCTTCATAGGCTTCGGGAATGACTTTGGTCAAGTGATTTACCGTGTCGTCCCAATTTTCCAGGAGAATATGGCCTAAGTTACTGTCCGTGTAGCGGACGTGTTTTTCAAGCATCATCTTGACGGCTTCTTTTTCGGATTCATCGGCCAGTGGTTCCAGTTTTACTAAGTCGGTGTTACATTTTTGCGGGTCTAAGTCGTAGATATAGGCGATGCCGCCGGACATGCCGGCTGCAAAGTTGTGTCCCGTCTGACCGAGGATGAGGACCCGGCCTCCGGTCATATATTCACAGCCGTGGTTGCCGACGCCTTCGACGACGGCGTCGATGCCGCTGTTGCGGACGCAGAACCGTTCGCCGGCCGTGCCGTTGATATAGGCTTCACCAGCAGTCGCTCCATAAAAGGCGACGTTGCCGATGATGATGTTGTCTTCTGCCGGGAATACCGATTCCCGCGGCGGCGATACGATGATTTTCCCGCCGGAGAGTCCCTTACCCAGGTAGTCGTTGGCATCGCCTTCAAGGGTCAGCGTTAGGCCATGGGGAATGAAGGCGCCGAAACTCTGGCCGGCTGAACCGACGAAGGAAAGACCAATCGTATCTTCCGGAAGGCCTTTTTCGCCGTAGGCTTTGGTGATTTCACTGCCCAGGATGGTCCCCGTGACGCGGTCTGTATTCTTGATGCGCAGGCGGGCCCGGATATGTTTCTGCTGTTCCAGGGCCGGTCGGCACATGCGGACCAGTTTGGACATATCGAGGGTCGTATTGATTTTGTGATCCTGAGGCGTCGTGAAGTGATGGCCGACGGAAGCATCCGTATACGGCCGGTACAGGAGGTTCTTTAAATTGACGGTCCGGGCCTTCCAGTGGCTTATATGATCCCGCTGTTTTAAGCAGTCGTAGCGGCCAATCATTTCTTCTACCGTATGGAAGCCCAGGCGGGCCATGATTTCCCGGAGATCTTCGGCGACGAAATGCATGAAGTTGATGATGTATTCCGGTTTGCCTTTAAAGCGTTTGCGCAGTTTTTCGTCTTGTGTGCAGACGCCGTACGGGCAGGTGTTGAGGTGGCAGACGCGAAGCATGTGGCAGCCGATGGCAAGTAAAGGTGCCGTGCCGAAGCCGAAACGTTCGGCGCCGAATAAGGCGGCAATGGCGACGTCGCGGCCGGTGAGGAGCTTTCCGTCTACTTCTAAGGTGACACGATCTCGCAGACTATTGAGGAGGAGGGTCTGCTGGACTTCGGCCAAACCGATTTCCCAGGGCAGGCCGGCATGGCGCAGGCTCGTCCGCGGTGAGGCTCCGGTACCGCCATCGTAGCCGCTGACGACGATGGAATCGGCCTTGGCCTTGACGACGCCGGCAGAAATGGTGCCGATGCCGGCGCCGGACGTCAGTTTTACGCCGATGGACGCATGGCGATTGGCATTCTTCAAATCGAAGATGAGTTCGGCCAAGTCTTCAATGGAGTAGATGTCGTGATGAGGCGGTGGTGAAATGAGGGCGACGCCCGTCGTGGCGTGACGAGTTTTGGCGATGTCCGGGTAGACTTTATTTCCCGGCAGATGGCCGCCTTCCCCCGGTTTTGCCCCTTGGGAGCATTTGATCTGCAGCTCGTCGGCATGGATGAGGTAGTCGCTGGTGACGCCGAATCGGGCCGAAGCGACCTGCTTGATGCCGTCGTTCTTTTCGGTATGAAAGCGGGCGGCATCTTCGCCGCCTTCGCCGGTATTGCTCATGCTGCCGAGGCGGTTCATGGCGGTGGCGATGCATTCGTGGGCTTCTTTGCTGAGGGCGCCGTAACTCATGGCGCCGGTGCGGAAGCGCTTGACGATGGAATCAGCCGATTCGACTTCTTCGATAGGGATGCTGCAGCCGGCAGGATATTCAAATTCGAGGAGATCGCGCAGGCGGAAAATCGTCTCTCTGTTGACATGAGCGGCATACTTTTTATACGTGGCATAGTCATTGGTCTGTACGGCTTTCTGCAAAAGCTGTACCGTTTCCGGGTCGATGATATGGGGCTGGCCGCCTTTGTGGTATTGGTAGAAATCACCGCGGTCTAAGGCATCCCCCGCTTGGTAGGCTTCTTTATGGCGCAGGGCGTTTTCGGCTGCGATTTCGGAAATTCCCAGGCCTTCGATGGGCGACGGGGTGTTGCAGAAATACTTGTCGATGAGGTCGCGGCTGATGCCGACGGCTTCAAAAATCTGGGCGCCGTGATAGCTGTGGATGGTTGAAATCCCCATCTTAGACATGACGGCTAAGATGCCTTTTACGGAGGCGTCGATATAGTTTTGCCGGGCCTGTTCATAATCGAGGCGGGGCAGCTTTTTGCCGGCAATCAGTTCTTTAATCGATTCTAAGGCGATGTAAGGATTGATGGCTGTAATGCCATAGCCGATGAGGGTGCAGAAGTGATGGACTTCCCGCGGTTCTCCCGATTCCAGGACGAGTCCGACGTCGGAACGGACGGCTTTGTCGATAAGGTAGTGGTGTAAAGCTGCCGACGCCAAGAGGGCCGGAATGGCGGCCATGCGGGAGTTGATGCCTCGGTCCGATAGGACCAGAATATTGGCCCCGTTTTTGATGGCCTTCAAGGCATCGATACATAGCGATTCGATGGCTGTTTCCATCCCTTCAGCCCCATTGTTTACGGGATAGAGCATGGATAAGGTAGCTGTGTGGAGCTTGGGCGTCATGAGTGACTTGATGACGGCCAGCTGTTCATTGGTCAGAATGGGCGTCTTTAAGTACAACGCTGCCGTCGAGGCTTCATTGGGCTCCATGATATTGGCTACGTTGCCGACCATGATCGATGACGACATGACCGTCTTTTCGCGGACACCGTCGATGGCCGGATTGGTGACTTGGGCGAAATTTTCTTTAAAATAGTCATATAAGAGTTGGGGCCTGTCGTTCAGGACGGCCAGGGGAACGTCGACACCCATGGAATCGATGGCATGGTGTCCGTCGCGGGCCATGGGCAGGATGACCTTGTCCATGTCTTCTTGCGTATAGCCGAATACTTTTTCCTGTTCCTTTAAATCATAAGGGATGATGGCTTCACTGTGGGGAAGCGCCTGGGTATCCATGAGGTCGTCGAGGTCGGTGATATGTTCTTTGTACCAGTCAGCATAAGGATGTTCAGATGCGATTTCGTGCTTTATTTCATCGTCGCCGATGATGCGTTGTTTTTTCGTATCGACGAGGAGCATCTTACCCGGTTCGAGGCGCCCTTTATAAAGGATGTCTTCCGGTGGGACCGTGACGACGCCGACTTCAGAACTGACGATAACCCGGTCGTCGCGGGTGACATAGTAGCGCCCCGGCCGCAGGCCGTTTCGGTCGAGCATGCCGCCGATGACCGTGCCGTCGCAGAAGCCGATGGCTGCCGGTCCGTCCCAGGGTTCGAGCATGAAGTTGTGGTAGCGGTAGAAGTCGCGTTTTTCGGGGCTCATCAAGGGATCCCGTTCCCACGGTTCCGGAATCATCATCATCATGGCGTGGGGCAGGGAATGGCCGGTCATGTAGAGGTATTCCAGGCAGTTATCGAACATGGAAGAATCGCTGCCCGTGTCATCGACGACGGGAAATACCTTTTCCAAATCCGGGAAGAAGGCCGATTTCGATTTGCCTTCGCGGGCATTGAGCCAGTTGATGTTTCCCTGAATCGTGTTGATTTCTCCGTTGTGGACGATATAGCGATTCGGATGGGCCCTGGCCCAGCTGGGGAAGGTATTGGTGCTGAAGCGCGAGTGGATGAGGGCCATAGATGTGATGAAGTCCAGGTCCGATAAATCGAGGAAAAAGTGGCGCAGCTGCACCGATGTCAGCATGCCTTTATAGACGATGGTCTTCGACGACAGGCTGGCGATATAGAAATCCGTTCCCTGTTCCTGACTTTTGGGAACGATGGCTTTTTCGGCTAATTTTCGGATGACGTATAGTTTCCGTTCGAAGTCCATCTGGGTCTTCATGGCCGGGTCTTTGCGAATAAAGACTTGCAGAAAATGGGGACACGTTTTTTTTGCGATATTGCCGATCAGGCTTTCGTCGACAGGGACGTCACGCCAACCGAGGATAGAAAGGCCTTCGGCACGGACGATGTCTTCAAAGGCATCCATTTGTTCCTTACGAAATGTTTTATAACGATGTGCAAAAATCATGCCGACGCCATAGTCGCCCTCGTCGGGCAACGAAAAGCCGAGGACGTCACATTCGCGGCAGAAGAATTGGTGCGGTATCTGAACTAAGATACCGGCGCCGTCACCGCTGTTGGCATCGGCACCTTCGGCGCCGCGATGGCGGAGATTTTCTAAAATCGTAAGGGCGTCGTCGATGATGCTGTATGATTTTATCCCTTTTATATTGGCAACGATGCCGATGCCGCAGGCATCGTGTTCGTATGACGGATCATACAAGCCTTGCGGCTCTGGCAGATCACGCATTTTCTTATTCATAGCCAAGTCCCCCTTTGCGTATATAAAAACGAGCCGTCACTGTATGAGAGAGGGCTCGTGGATACTGTGGTGCACTTATGATTATAGACGATTTATAAGGGTGATGCAATGACTTTTTTGAATGTATGAACAAAAATACCGATAATTTTAATGTAAAAATCGAATTAAATATTATTTTAAAAAGAATTGTCGGGAAAAACGTGAAAATTGTTGTCTGAATAATGAGGCTCCGCCATTAGCTGGGTGACGCATCGTTTCGGCTGTAATGCCGGCGCCTTCTAAGGTCTCGGCCGATTTTCGTCCAATGGCGGCGACGCGGATGTCGGGCCGGCAGAGGCTGAGCAGGGCTTTGGCATAAGAAAGACCGGCCGCCAGTTCGGTATCACTCGGTGTGCGGTTGGAGAAGGGCGACTTTTTATGAGGATGGAAGGGAAAGATGTTCCACAGCAGCACATCCTGGGGATCAATCCCGTTGTCGACGATGGCGCCCCAAACGTAGGTGTCGGTCGGCTCGTTCATGCCCTTTTCCTGCTGAGGTCGACTGGTCATGAAAGTGCAGTCCGGACGGCTCGTGCGCTCGCCGCGACGGTCTAGGATGATGGCTGAGGATATCTGTTTATGCTCATCGAGGAGCATCCGTTCACAGGTGATGGGAATTCCCGTAAAGCGGCAGCCCTGGTAACCGGCAGCTTCGGCAATGAGTAAAATGCGGGCGCGGCTCAGGCGGGGTTCCAAGTAATCCTGAAGCTGACGGCAGCGGATATCCGGCGCTTCCGGACCGATGTCGCACTGTTCGTCGTAGTCTGACCAGGGGTTGAAGACGTCCGGTTCATGGTAAGCGCAAAGTGACTGGATAAGATTTTTCATGATACTCCTTTTTGGCTATGGTGCCGGCGTAAAGATATAGTACGAGCCGACTTGGCCCGTTTCATGAGTCAAGGGGAAGAAGTCCGATGCCAGATAATCTCGGTAGCGGCTCTTGGGAACGATGATGGTCAGGGCCTGATGGGTTTTCAGGCGGTTGATGACCGAAGCTTCTTCTTCTGTCGGGTAGAGATGCTTTTTAGACCAGACTTCATCGCGCTTAAGACGGGCATTTTCATCGTAGGATGCCGGCGCTGTCCAGATGGCTGTTTTCCCTGTGTAATAAGGATAGGAGGTCCGGTATTCTTCAAAGAAGTAGGCCTGTCCCGAGATGTTTGCCGTAATCAAGTTTTTCGCTGAACGGTACTGATAAAAGGGGGTCAAAACCTGGAAGGTTACCATGAGGTAGGTGACGGCTGTCAGCGCTGTGATGAAAATCGGCAGGGCGATGTAAGCCTTTTGCCACCAGGCGATGAGGATCAGGACGGCCATGACGGCGATGAAGACGGTCAGCATCATGAGGCTGTCGACGGGGAAAGGAGCTTTATCGGTAAAGAAGGTCAAGGAGGCAAAAAGCAGACCGAAAAGCAGAGTCGGAATGATGACCGTGAGCCACAGACGATGACTGTCTCTTTCGTGGAAAGAATCGATGGCCCAAGCACCGAGATAGAGTAAAGGCCAATTGGCGATATAGGCATAGGTCGGGTATTTCGTGGCCGCGAGGCTGTAGCATAAAATCGTTCCGACAGCCCAAATGGCCATGAAAACGTAGGTATCGTCATGACGACGGCGCCTCCATAGGCCGTACAGGCAGGGACCGGTCCAGGGCAGGAGACTGACCGGGACGAGAACCAGATAATAGTACCAGACGTCGTATTCCGGATGTTCCGATACGGTGGCTCGTGTGACGTTGTTAAAGCCCAAGAAACCGTCGATGAAATCCTTTCCGTGTATACTGTACATCGAACCGTACCAGCTCAGACAGAGCAGTAGGAAGAGGAGGATGCCGACCGGTGGGAAGAGACGCTTGGCGTAGGCTGCCTTTTGTTGAACAAGAGCAAAAATCAGGAGAAATAAACCGGGCAGGACGAGACCGACAGGACCCTTGGTGAGAACCGCTCCGGCAGCCATGACGTAGGCGGCGATTACGTAGTTCTTTTTGGCTTCTGTCAGGCCGATATACGCAAAAAATAAGGTGGCTCCGCTAAAGAAATAGAGCGGCTGATCGGTGATGACGGATCGGCTGATGAGCCAAAATATCAGGGACGTCGCCGTCATGGCTGAAAAGAGAAGGGCCGTTGCCGTCCGTCCGGTTTGCCGCAGGGCGAACCAGGCGGCCAGTGTGCAGGACATGGCCCCGAACAGGACGGCCGGCAGGCGGGACGCAAAGTCCGTGGCTCCGAAGATGCTGTAGGACAGGCTCAGGAGCCAGTAGAGAAAAATAGGCTTGTCGTACCAATAGGTGCCGTAAATCTGCGGCGAAATCCAGTTGCCGCTGCGGACCATCTCGAGGGCTGTCAGGGCGTAATTGGATTCGACCGGGTCGGTGACGGCCAGTGTCGATATCCCGGCAGCCAGAAACAGAAAGGTTGCTGCAAAGACGAGCGTGAGCAGGGATGACTGTTTCATGAGTACCTCCTAAGGATGATTGATGAGGATGACTTGTGACGGCGTTTCTCCGGCAATGCCGAAGTGGTCGATCAACGGTTTTGAGCGGGCCAGTTTATGGAAGGTCGCTTTAGTCATGATGAGGAAAATCTTATCGTTCTGCGTAAGCAGGGATTCCAGTTCCGGATTTTTTACAGGGTCCCATTCTTCCCCGTACATCCCGCTGTAGTACGTAATGCCCGGGCGGAGAAATTTTTCAATGTATAATTGGGAGTGGCCGTCGTAGACATCAGGCAGGATTTGGGCTGTATCATAAGACGTGACATAGCTTTTTAGTTGGGGGATTACGTGTCCGAAAATGCCCCAGGAGAAGCAGATCATGGTGACTGCGGCGACAATAAAGGATGCTCGGAAGCGTCGGTGCCATAAAAAGTACGTCGGCAGAAAGAGGGCGGCGGCAAGGCCAATCGATACCCAGACGATGGCCGGGCGGAAGAATTCAGCGCCGGGGCTTAAGGGAAGGGCGTTGCAGGCGAGCAGCAAGAGGCCCAGGACATAGGAGGCGGCCAGAAGGGCACGGGGAAAGCTGCGTTCAATATAAGAACGATACCAATACCAGCCGATGAGATACGCCGTCGGCGGAAACATGGGAGCGATATAGGTGACGAGCTGAGTCTTTGAAATGGAGAAAAAGAGGAAGATGAACCCGGCCCATACGAAACAGAATTGGAGCGCGTCGCGAAAGGGGTCCCTCTTTTTAAACAGCCGCCGCAGGGCCGGGACGAGATAGACCGTCCAAGGCATCATAGCGGCCAATAAGACCGGAATAAAGAAAACCAGGCTGTTCTGACCGGGGTGTTCCGGGGCGGCAAAGCGGGTGAGGTTGTGATAGCCGATGAAGGTGTCTAAGAAGACTTCACCATGAACCTTGTACATGAGGACGTACCAAGGCAGGCCGACGGCAAAGGCCAAGAGAATCCCCTGGGGAATCTTCATTTCTTTGAGCAGCGTCCATTGCCGGGTCCAGGCGATATAAATCAGCATGATGAGGGCCGGAAAGGCATATCCTACCGGGCCTTTGACCAACAGCGACAGGCCGCAGAAGAGATAAGCTGTATAATACTTTTTCCGGTAAAAGGACATCATGGCGACGGTCAAGGTCAGGACCAGGGTCATGTCGGTGACGGCAGCCTTGCCGATATACATGAAACCGAAGCTTGTTACCAAGAGCAGCGCCGATAAGGCGGCAATGGGCTTATTGAAAATGTCGCGACCGACGGCATAGACGTAGATCGTCGTTGCCATGGCGGCTAGGGCGCTGGGCAGACGGGAGGCGAAGTCCGTAGCTCCGAATAGGCTGTATGAAATCATTTCCAGCCAGTAAAAGAAAGGCGGCTTATCATACCAATAATTACCGAATATGCGGGGCGAGAGCCAGTCTCCGGCAGCCAGCATTTCTCTGGCCGTTTCCCCGTATACGGGTTCATCCGGATCCATGAGAGGTACTGCACTTAAAAATGGCAGCAAAATGATTGCTGCCACCAAGGCGACGATAAGGCCGTAGCGATTGTCATATAGCCATTGTTTCATGCGGCATTTCTCCGGCGGCGCTTATGCCAGAAATAGACGACCGCTGCGATGACGCAGACGACGGCGATGACGATGAGGAAGATGTGGTTGTACTGGATGAGATCGCGCCAATGACTGCCGAGGAGCGAGCCGGCCCATACCAGGAGCAGCGTCCAGGGGATGGTGCCGATGATGGTGAAAATCGTGAATTTCCAGAAGGGATAGCGAGCGATACCGGCCGGAAACGAGATAAAGGTCCGGACGCCGGGCAGGCAGCGGCAAATGAGGACGGCAGCACCGCCGTACTTATTGAACATGTTTTCTGCCATTTGGAATTTGTGCTCGTTAAAGAAGATGTACTTGCCGTATTTTAAGAGCAGGGGACGGCCGCCGTACGAGCCGAGCCAGTAGCTTAAGACAGAGCCGACGAGGCCGGCCAGACAGGCGACGATGAAGGTCGTCCAAAAAGAGAAAATTTGCTGAGAAATGAGAAACCCGGCGAAACCCAGTACGACTTCACTGGGGATGGGGATGTTGGCATTTTCTAGGACCATAGCGACGAAAAGGGCGATATAGCCATACGATTCCATGAGTTGTAATAGCGTATCCAATGAGGCACTCTCCTTAGGGTGACTAAAAAAATAAACTTTACGATATATAATAGCATAGATGGTCTGTGCGGGCTAGTAATTATGCGAATTAACCCTTGCTTTTAAAGCATGATAGGTGGAGCAGTGCGTATCGGCAAAGGAGATAACTGTAAACGACCAGGATGAGGATGGTCAATAAGGTTTTCAACCACGAGGCAGCCGCCAGGGGATGGAGAAACCAGGCCGTATGAAGGATAATCGGTTCGCTGATGAAGAACAAGCCGTAGCCCAGTCGATGAAGGGTATGCGACCACGGGCGATGGCCATTGAAATACCGATGAAAGAAGGCTGTCAGTCCCAAAATGGCCGTTATGGGAAGGGCTGCGGACAATAAGGCTGTCATCCAGGGATTTGCCGGGAGCGTACCGTTCAGCATCAGACTATTGCCAATCAGGATGACGATAAAGGCGATGAATATTCCCAGTGAAGGCTGGTATCCATTGGCTGTAAACCAGCGGCTGCGAAAGGCCTGAAGTCCCATAATAAAGGAAAATGTAGACAGAATCAGCCAGTCGGGCCGGATGACAGCGATGAAGGGAATGATCAGCGACTGTGGCAGGAAGAGTCGACAGCCGTATAAGGCCGCTGCTAATAAGAGAAAAAACAACGTCAGAAAAGGAATTGAAGGAGGCGCGAGCTTTCGCTGCTGCAGGAAACTGTGAGCGCCCCGTTTTACCAGGCTCAATAAGGCAAATAATAACAGCAGCCAAGCCAAGGCCCAAGAGACGATAGGGAGGGTGCCGGTCACTATTTTTTCTTCAATACCAAAGAGGACCAGTACGATGAGGGGCAGACCCAAGCGGTGCCATCGATCTTTGAGAAAGAATGTAATCGTACGTATCCGAAGTTTTGAGGCTCCGAAATAGGCACTGATAAAAAAGATGACGGCAATGGCAATGGTCGTACTTCCTTCATAAAAGACGGTTCCCAATGGCAGCAATAGGGCAGCCAGAGTCAATATAATCGATAAGCTGCGCAGGTTATCGAAATAAATGAGTCGATTCATAGTTCAGACCTTCTTTCTTCTCGGCAGTAAAAACGAAGCGCTTGTTTCAAACTGCTTCTATATACTATAGTGATATTATAACGTTTTCTTAACGGATGTAAAAAATATTCTGAAAATAACTTTCTTTTCGGATTTGGAATAGGCCTGACGAAGGAACCTAGATATGATACACTGTTGGAAGAAGCCTGTGCGGACGCTCGGTGGCTTCTTTACTGTCGTCCGTATCCGATCAAGGTGACTTTGCCCTGATTCCGGAGCGAGTCACATCCTTTTTGTTTGATGCCATCGGCGTAAGGCCTCATTCTATGATGAATGAAGGGTAGGATGACAATATTTATGTTTCTATGGACTCATCATACCATAGTTATGAGGTATTGACAGATAAAAATAATGTTTTGAAAGAAGTGAATGATGTATGATTTCAACAGAAGACAGTATTATCCGATTGGTAATCTCCCTTATCCTGGGGGCCATCATCGGTTATGAACGGCAGTCCCAAAGTAAGTCGGCCGGGCTTCGAACCCATACGCTGGTGTGCGTCGGTTCTTGTCTGTGTATGATTATCTCCATCAATGTCGCTATGGAGTGTTTTTTTGAGTTCGGTTACCGCAATGCCGATCCCGGGCGTATTGCCGCCCAGGTCGTATCGGGTGTCGGCTTTATCGGTGCCGGGACGATTTTAGCGAATCAGAAAGAACGCAGTGTCCGCGGGCTTACAACGGCAGCCGGCATTTGGGCTGTATCGGCTATAGGCCTTGTAGTCGGTGCCGGATATCTGGTGGTAGCGATTGTGGCGACAGCTCTTATTTTCTTAGTCCTGACCGTCTTCGTCCGCTTAGATGCCCGCCTGGAAGGGCAGTTCCGGAAAAAATACATCATGCATGTCGTCATGAAAAACAATATCGGCCAAGCCCGGAGACTATCCCATTTTGTCAGCGACCATCAGCTCCATATTAAAAAGTTCCACAATTACAGTGACGATGAGGCTCCCCTTTCGGAAATAGAGTTGGAATTGACGGCTCTGTCCCATGTGGATGCGCCGGAAATCATCAGTGAGCTCTTGGCGGTGAAGGGAATCAAGGAAGCCGATTTTTATGCCGACGATGGTCAGAAAAAAGCCCTTGTCGGTCCTTAGAGATACTGTATACAATATACTTCGTGTGTATACAGTATTTTGCGCCCTTTTCTATATAAAAATAGCCCTTCCGGTGCTATAATGCAGAGCGTTGGAACCTTTAGATGTGCTAAAGGGGTAATGGATAGAGAGAGGGGTTTTTACTATGACGATTATGGCCGCAGCAAGTAGAGAAGGAAAGGTTTTGCGCGACGTCGTATTTTCCGCCAGTGCCGCCGCCCGGGAAGCGGCCGCTCAGTATGGGGCAGAGCGCGTCGTGAATGCAGCTATCGGCTGTTATGCCGGTGATGATGAGAAACTGGCCTGTCTGCCCGTCGTAGAAGAGCTCTACCGCGCCTTGCCAATGCGCGATTTTATCACCTATGCGCCGCCTTTGGGCTTAGAATCCTATCGCCAGGGAGCCATCGACGAAGCCTTTGAAGACTGCCGTCCGCAAGGGTATGCCGATGCCGTGGCAACGGCAGGTGGTACCGGAGCGATTCACATTGCTATCGCCAACTATTCTGAAGTAGGTGACGTCGTCCTTACGACGAACTGGCGATGGAATATTTATGATGCCTTGTGCCAGGAAATCGGCCGTCGGATCCGGCCTTTTTCCATGATTGATTCAGAAGGGCATTTTAATATTTCTGCTTTTTCAGAAGCTGTATCACAGGCCTTTGAAAAACAAGACTCGCTGCTGATCATTCTCAACACGCCGGCTAATAACCCGACGGGCTTTGCCTTGTCCGATGAAGAATGGAATCAGGTTCTCGACGTCTGTCGCTTCCATGAAAAGCGCGGAAAACGGCTGAGTCTGCTCGTTGATATTGCCTACATTGCCTATGCCGGTGAAAAGAATAAAGTGCGCTCCTTTATGCAGCAGTTCTCGAACCTCCCGGCCCATATTTTTTCGATGTTTGCTTTCAGCATGTCGAAAGGCTATACGCTGTACGGTCAGCGGGCCGGAGCCCTTATCGGCGTATCGTCCAGCAAGGCTGTTATCGATGAATTTGCCGACCTCGGAAAGTATTCAGCCAGGACAGCCTGGTCCAATGTCAACCGGGCGGCGATGACGCTGCTGACGGAAATACGAGGCGATCAATCACTGAAAGCCCGTCTCGATGCCGAACGCCTGGCTTTTGCCGATAAGCTTCACCGCCGCGGAGCCATCTTCGTTGAGGAAGCCCGACGCTGCGGTCTGCAGCACGTTCCCTATCAAGGCGGCTTCTTCATTTCCGTTCCGACGGATCAATCGACTGCCCTTTGTCAGGCCCTTCAAGAGAATCTTATCTTTGCCGTTCCTTTAGCCGAAGGCGTGCGCCTGGGCATTTGCTCCATTGCCGAAAGCAAGATGAAGGGGTTGGCAGGGAGAATCAAGAAGGCTGTCGATGGGCTTGAGGGAATGAATAACCTCTCCATGGCCGGTAAATAATTTTTTACAATAAAAGACAAAAGGATGACCAAAATTTTTGTGTTGGTCATCCTTTTTATTTGCAAAATTCTCTCAGAACCTGTATAATGTAAGTATAAATTTGTAATTATATACTATTTATATGAAGTTGTAAAGATTGTGAGTAGAACGGGTAATGGACGGGGTCCTCTCTACAGAGGGCAGCGTTATTGGCACGGCATATGGAACATCGGAGCAACTTTTTTTATTCCATATGGAGCAAAGTTCAAGCATAGGCAGAGGCCCTTGAGCTGCGTGTGACTTTATAAATTGAGAAAGGTGGGACAACTGCTGCTGCCTCTGCAGACATGGATAGGAAGATTGCGTCCGGATAATGTTTTGTAAGCCCTTTTGCTTCTGGGAGAACAACTGCATAGGGGAAGAAGTCCGTCTCCGTTGCGAACATCTTGTTATAGGACAAAAGAAATCCGATATTCTGTGTTTTAGCAGCAGTGAGCTGCATGAATGGATTGAATCGATTTATGGGTTGTATGTTAGGCGGAGCCGTCGGCGATGCCTTGGGCTTTGTCATTGGTAAAGACGATTTAAAGACGATTCATAAGAAATACGGCCCTTATGGGCTGCGTACGGTGTTAAAGTCAGCCAAGAACGGCAATAAGAGTATCATTTCTGACGATACACAGCTTTCCTTATTTACGGCTGACGGGATGCTGTGGGCCGATCACGACGGACTGGAACCGGCAGAGGGGCTGTACCGGTCTTATATGCGCTGGTACTACACGCAGACGGAGCGCATCATCCGCCCGGAACAGGAAAAATGGATGAATCGCCAGTCCCATGAAGTCGCACTGGAATACGACATGATGGGGGAACAGGCTTTATTTGCCCGCCGCTCTCCCGGGAAGACTTGTTTGACGGCCTTGGCGTCAGGAAAAAAATTGTCCCGTGATGAAACCATCAATCACAGCAGCGGCAACAGTACGGTCATGAGGGCAGCTCCTATCGGGCTCTTTTATGAAGGCGATCCGGAGAAGGCCTTTTTTGTCGGTTCTCAGGCTGCCAGTCTGACGCACGGCAATCCCAAAGCATTTCTGTCGACGGCAACGATAAGCGCCATCATCGCTTCTTTGGCAGTGGGCAAGGATATCAGTACGGCTCTCGGCGGGGCCCTCCATATTCTGCAGCGTGAGCCGGAGGGGACGCGTCTTTTGAAATTGCTCCTGCGCTCCATTGATGAAGCGGTTACGGACCGTAATCCCGTCCGGTCTATGAAGAAAATAGGTCTCGGGAAAAAAGCCGATGAGGCTTTAGCTTTGTCCATTTACTGCGTACTCAAGACGGGAACCTTGAAAGAAGCGGTCCTCATGGCCTGCAACCAGGACGGCGACAGCGATACCTGCGGGGCTATCTGCGGGAACATTATGGGGACCATCTTTGGCGATAAGGCTATCCCCAAGAGCTGGAGCTGCAATTTGGAATGCGATGTCTTGATTCGGAGATTGTCGCAGTGCCTTTATGAACACAATCGGCTGCAGCAAGTTGCAAGTGAAGCTGTCAGCCACTGATATTTCTTCTGAAGGCTTTTTTTCTTGACATTATGTGTGCATCCCATATAATGAGATTATTATTCTTGGCGTCGTGATGATGCCGGATCGGGGGAGCGCTTATGATTGAATCCATTGACCGGGCCCTGGCCGTTTTACAGCTCTTTTTAAAGGAAGAGCGGCCCCTCAGTGTAACGCGTATCAGCAAAGTCATGGAACTCCATAAAAGTACGGTAAGCCGTACGCTGGAGACGCTGGAACACCGCGGATTTATTCAAAAGGATGAAGAAACGGGCAAGTACTGGCTTGGACTGCAGGCGTACGCCTTGGGAATGTTGTTTCGCGAAAAGGATAAATTTCATAAAGTGGCCTATCCGTATGCCAAGGCCTTGTCCCTGCAATGCAATGAAGGCGTCCATATCACGACCTTTGCCCATAATGGTGCCTCCTATCCGCAGCACATCATCTTGGAAAAGATTAAGTCTCCCAGGACCATCGATACGGCACCGCCTATCGGCGCCGTCCGCCCGGCCTACTGCTCGGCATCGGGCAAGTGTTTGCTGGCCTTTTCAGAGGACTACCGAAAGGCTTATACGGGCTGTACTTTGAAAAAATTTACAGAATATACCGTTACTGACTGGAAAGAACTCTTGCCGGCATTGGACGAAATCCGCAATCGCGGCTATGCCATCGAACGGGAGGAAGTCGAGCTCGGCATGGCCTGTGTGGCGGCACCCATCTTTCGCAGCGGTCGCATCATCGCGGCCATCAGTGTTTCCGGACCGGCAGAACGAGTAGCCGATAAGAATCGGGAGACCACGATTCAGGCTGTGGTCAAGACGGCCGGTGATATCAGCCAGGCCTTGGACTGAGGACGGAGTCGTTTCTCTTGCGCAAATGTAAAATGTTCTTCGATGTGAATTGTTTGGTATAAAAATCATGCGAAACGGGAATATACTACATGCATTTGCAGAAATAGACTTTTATGGTACAATAGGCATGGATACTACATTCGGGTCACAAGATTGTCTGTTGTGAAATGAAAAAATCTTTCCTTTTCAATTGCAGCAGTGTGGGAACAGCTTGGGATCTTATCCATGATTCGAGGCGAAAAAGAATGCAAACTACAATCAGTATGGCTGCAACGACAGTGCCACGTGTGGCCTACCCATATAAAACGCGCAATGGGGGCGCTACTGTTACCATTTTTGTGCCTTACAATTGCCATAACCATTGTCCTTTTTGTATCAATAAGGCTGAATATGAAGACATGACCGGCTTTTCGGAAGAAGCCATCTGCCGGAGTATTCGCTTGATGGACAGCATTACGCCTTCTTGTGATTTTGTTTTTACAGGAGGCGAACCTTTTGCTGATATGGAATCACTGCAGCGCATGCTGGACTGCATTCCCGTGACACATAAGGTATATATAAACACCACCCTTCCGGTTTTTGAAACACAGACGGAAGACGATATCGTTGCTTTTACTCAGCGGAATCGTCATAAAATTACGTGCATCAACGTTTCTCGTCATATGCAGCATTATGTGGAAGAATCGAATGATCAGCTTCTGACGCGATTGGCTGTTCCTTTCCGCATTAACTGCGTCCTGTATAAGAAGTACCCTGTCGACCAGATAAAACCGTACTTGGAACGGTTCATCAAGCTCGACGGCGCGTCGATCCAGTTCCGCTTTGACTATACGGAAACGACGCCGGAAAACTTGTACGAAGAAGAAAATGATCAGATTCTTCACGACTTAAAAAATATCGCCGAGTATACTGGCCTGGACGGCTGCCGTATGCGCTGCGGTTTTCATTTCGATTATCAAGGGATGGAATTGACCTATCACAAGACCCTGCCCTACAGCACGGTCATTGAACGGGACGAAAAAGACGGAAAGAATTACGATATCCTCTATGACATCCTGATCAAGCAGAATGGTGCCATTCATTCTGACTGGGATGGGACGCCCCTTGATCTTGAAGCTTACCGTAAAGTCGTCTTTGAACCGTATGATCTCCGCTGGATTCAACCGTCGCGGACGGGGATTGGCAAACATTTGCCTTTCTTGAAGACCGCCTGCGCTGTTTTTCATTAATTGAATAGTTTTTGTATGACCGAAAAGGGATTGCTGAGCGGTAGCAGTCCCTTTTTTTGGCTCTTTGTCAAATGGTGGGGTGCCAACTAAATCATCTACCGCGAATGGACGTGAGTGAGTTTTTCTTGCTCTCGTCCATTTTTTTGTTAGTGATAAGAGGACGTTCACAGCAAAATCTTTTTTTATTAGATGAATAAACAATCTGACAATGGCATATGGTAAAAATGCAAGTGAGTAGGTTGAGGTTGGAAAATTGGGATAGAAAAATTTTAATACTGTGTTATGACCATAAAACGGTAGTGTTTAAGGCCCTTGTTTCAGATGTGGGGAGTGAATTGCTAAATCAAGGAAAACTTTCTGGAAATTATGATTTGCTATATGGGGCCATATTCGTCCTTTTGATAAGGGACGAATGAAAAACATAGCGGCCTTATCTGACGCTTCATCTCTAATTGAATTGACTTAGCGAAAGGGACTTTGCGGACAGGGACAGATGTCGGAGACCATATTGATGACTAAAATGAAAGATATTGATGCTATATTGATTATATTTTATAATATCCTATTCTTTTATTAGAAAAAGTATTTGACAAAATAACATAGTTGCCTTATACTTTAACCATGAATTAAACTTGCATGCAAGAAGAATGTAAATAGGATTCAAGATAAGGAGGCAATATGGAAATTTTAAAAGGAGCGGAAGTTCTTCTTACGACGTGTTCGAATTGTGGTAAGGACGAAAAGATCGCTATCGTTACTGATCCTACGAGCTATGAAGCGGCAAAAGCTTTGTATGATGCTGCAAAGGATTTCAAGAACAAATCATTATTACTGATGGACGAAAGAAATATGCATGGGCAAGAACCGACGGATCTCATTGCGGCAGCCATGCTTGAAGCCGATGTAATCTTTGGTGCTACTAAGTTCTCTCTTTTCCATTCAAATGCAAGACGAAAAGCAGTAGAAGCCGGAGCCAGATTTGTAAATATGGCAGACTATGATGTTGATATGCTTAAATCTGGCGGACTGTTTGCTGATTTTGAAAAAATCGGCGAAACTTGCACAAAGATTGCTGAAGTTTTAGAAGGTAAGAAAACTTGTACGGTTACTAGCAAGAATGGGACAAACTTTACTTGTTCTATCGCTGACAGAGCACCTAATCCGCAGTACGGCAGGAGCTTAAAGAAGAATTCTTCATCATCTCCTCCGGATATCGAATGTGCAACTTGTGCCGTAGAAAATACCGGCAACGGAATTATCGTAGTTGATGGCAGTATTCCCCATCCCTTACTTGGCGTAATCAAAGAACCGATTACACTTACTGTTGAAAACAGTCTTGTTACAAAAGTTGAGGGCGGAAAAGAAGCAGAAATCCTTAAGAAAATTTGGGAAGAAGCTAACGACCCGAATGTATACAATATTGGAGAAATCGGCATCGGTTTAAATGATGAATGTGCTTTGATCGGCAAGATGCTTGAAGATGAAGGCTGCTATGGGACCTTGCATTTTGGAGCCGGCGACAATATTGGTTTTGGTGGAAAAGTTAAAAGTAAATATCATCTGGATCTCATCATCAAAAATCCGAATATGAGCGTTGATGGAGTGAAGATTCTGGTAGATGGCAACGTTGTTTTATAAAAGAAAGGAAGAATTATCATGAACGAATACCCGAATGGCTTAGCATTTTCTGATGAAATGATTAAGGAAGTTAAAGATAAATTTTATTACGTTGATGAAGATCCCATCTTTGGGAAACGACTTTTCTTTGATAATGCCGGTGGCGCTTTTAGATTAAAAGCAGCCGTTGAAATTCAAGGAAAACTGGAAGCATTCCCGGACTGCCCGGAAAGAACTCACAATATGAGCTTGAAACTCCAGGAACATATGGCAAATGGGCAACGGGATATCCGAATTGTCTTCAACACACAGGAAGGATCTCTTCTTACCGGTCTTACTGCCTCGCAGGTTATGTTTAATATCGTTGGAACCATCGCAGAATCGATTGAAGGCGATAATATCGTAACGAGTGTCCTGGAACATCCGTCAGCTTTTGATGCGGCTGCATACTTTGCAGATAAGACGGGAAGAGAATTAAGAGTTGCTCAAAGTAACCCAGAAACAGGCAAGGTTGATCCCAAAGAAGTCGCCAAATTGATCGATAAAAATACGGTTCTCTTGAGCATCATGCATGCCTCAAACTTAACGGGTGCAATTTTTGATATCGAAGAAATTGTTAAAGAAGCCCGCAAGATTAAACCGGATTTATATATTGTTGTAGACGCCGTTCAACATGCTCCTCATGGCCGAATCGATATCGATCGGTTAAAAATCGATGGCTTAAACATCGGACCGTATAAATTCTTCGGCTGCAGAGGATCGGGCATCGGCTGGGTATCTGACCGAGTTTCTCATTTGAGACATATTAAATTGATTCATAAAGATGAAAAAGTATGGGCACTGGGAACTCCGACTCCGGCGCAGTTTGCATCCATGACTGCAATCGTTGATTATGTTGCTTGGATTGGGTCGAAATTCACGGATCAGACAGATCGAAAGGCCTTGTTTGAAGAAGGGATTAAACGGATTAAACTTCAAGAACGAGCACTGCTCTATAGACTTCTGGAAGGTACGGACAAAATCAAAGGCCTTAGACACCAAGATAATGTGATTGTATTTATTGATAATAAAGATTTGACTTCCAGAGATTTGATCGTCGGTGTTGGCTTTAAGAATTTACCCTGTGCTGATGCTGCCAAAGAACTGGAAAAAAGAGGCGTTATTGTAGCTCCGCGGTTAGAAACGAGTGAGTATGCGAAACGTATGCTCGAATCCTTCTCTATCAAAGATGGTGTCCTTCGAGTATCGCCGCTGCATTGCAATTCTTTGGAAGACATTGATAAATTCCTTGAAATCGCTCAGGAAGTTGCCAAGCTGTAAGTGAAATTGAGAGGCTCATATGGGAAAAAATAAAGAATCTTCTATGATCAAAAAAATGAGCATCGCGCTAATATCTGCTTTTATAGTGGGTATTGGCGTAATGCTCCTAAAGGTCCATTTGAACAACACTGGAAATGCTGCCATTTGGGACATCATCGATGCCATCTTCTTCGTAGATATAAGGGAGCCTGGTGCCAGCGGGCTTGGGATATTGTTTTTAGTCGGCCAAGTTTTTCTTAAGGGCTTGCAGCTGTCCATCATTCCACTGGTATTTACCTCTCTGGCTCTGGCCATGAGCAGCATCACGGACTTAAAGAAACTGGGAAGAATTGCTTTTAAAACAGTATTCACCTTTATGGGGTTATATGTCTGTGCCGCTGTCATTGCCGGCAGCGTAGGTATGTTTGCCGTACAGAGTGGAATTTTCCAATTCGGAGCAGGTTTAACTGCGGGAAGTGCTTCAGGTGTGCAGTTGGTAGAAACTGCGAATCCCTTGGCTACCATTTTAGCGTTTGTACCGGAAAATGCCGTTTTTGCATTCAGCAGTAACCAATCCATCTTTGCAGTGGTATTCATCGCTGTAGTCATTGGTGTATCTATCGGATTTTTGGGATCCAAAGTTGCAACCTTAAAAAAATTAATTGAAGATTTAAATGAAATCGTTGCAATTTGTCTGGATGTTTTGATGAATAAGATGGCACCCTATGCAATCTTTGCTTTGATTGTTCGGGCCTTTGCTCTCTATGGTTTTGATCAAATCAGACCGGTCCTGACTTACATATCCGTAACGATCGTGACGTTGATTTTCTTCTTGCTTGTTGCATATCCGGTCATCATTGCTGCAGTTACAAAACTCAATCCAAAGAAGTTCATGAAAGAACTGATCCAACCGGTTTTGATTGCCTTTTCAGCGGCTGCTAGTGCACCAGCCCTTCCCTTGAATATAAAAATCAACCAGGAAAAGTTTGGTGTCAGCGGTGAAATTGCAAACTTTGTTCTTCCTCTCGGAATGACAATCAACATGAATGGCACAAGCATCATGCATATTATCGGAACGATATTTATTGCTACCGTGTCGGGCTACCATGTAACTTTGGGACAAGTAGCACTCATGGGGCTCCTATCCATGCTGGCCGCTGCCGGAACACCTTCAATCCCCGCAGCAGGAACGGTATTACTGTTTACCGTTGTAAATGGGTTAGGTTTTACCAATGATACGGCCTTGTTAACCTATTCACTGATATTGGCCATCAATAAACCGGTAGAAATGGTTTTGACCCCGCTCAATATCGTCGGCGATGCAGCTACATCGGTCATGGTTGCAAAATCAGAGGGAGAATTAGATACGCAAATCTATAAGAGTGCATAGGAGGATATCATGAAAAATTTTAAATTTGCAGATAGGATGAATAACATTGGAACAGAAAAAGCCTTTGAAGTCTTGGCTAAGTGTAGAAAATTAGAGGCCAAGGGTGCTGATATTATTCACCTTCAAATTGGTGAGCCCGATTTTGCCACTCCGCAAAACATCGTAGAAGCCGGCAGACAAGCTCTGAAAGATGGCTACACGCATTACACGCCTAATGCCGGGATGATGGATGTCAGAGAAGCCATTGCAGAATATGCTAAAAAAACTAAAAATATCGACACCAATGCGGAGGAAGTCATTATCGTTCCCGGCGGTAAACCCATCATGTTTTATACCTTTATGGCGCTGGTCAATCCGGGCGATGAAGTCATTTATCCCAATCCGGGTTATCCTATCTATGAATCCTTAATCCGTTTTACCGGAGCCAAGGCGGTTCCCATGCCATTGGTTGAAAAAAATGATTTTCGGGTTGATATTGAAGATTTAAAAAGTAAAATCAATGATAAGACAAAATTAATTGTTCTGAACTCGCCGGCCAATCCTACGGGTGGAGTCCTGACTGAAGAAGATATGAAGAATATTGCCGACTTAGTTCGAGGCAAAGATATCTATATCTTATCTGATGAAATTTATGAAAGAATTAATTATGGCGTGAAACCGACCTCTATTGCAAGTATTGAAGGAATGAAAGATCAAACTATCATCCTGGACGGTTTTTCAAAAACCTATGCCATGACAGGTTGGCGGGCCGGATATGGAATCATGCACCCCCTGATTGGCGAAAAAGTTGAAAAATTAGTTGCCAACGTAACCTCGAACACGGCTGCATTCACGCAAAGAGCCTTGAAAGAAGCCCTGGAAGGACCTCAAGACGATGTCGATAAGATGGTCGCTGAATTTAAGAGAAGAAGAGACCTGATCGTTGCCGGGCTGAATTCCATTGATGGAATCAGTTGCAAAACGCCGCAAGGTGCCTTCTATGTATTCCCCAATATTACTAAACTCAACATGAGTTCAGAAGAAGTTGCAGACTACTTGCTGGAAGAAGCCAATGTTGCCGTATTAGACGGGAAATCATTTGGTGAATACGGTGAAGGTCATTTAAGACTCTCCTATGCAACGTCGACAGAAAATATTGAAAAAGCCATTGAAAAAATTAGAAAAGCGGTAGCAAAATTATAGAAAAAATATTAGACTTAATATAAGTGGTTCTGTTTTATGGTTTCGAGCTGCTGCTTGTTAAGCAGCAGCTCGAAAAAATACAGATAGTTTTTTTTCGGGCCCTGTAATGGGGCTGTTGCAGTGTCCAGGTCTAATGCTAGGAAGGAGGGCATCAGTCGGCATTGCTCCCGGTTAGATTTTTGGGCTCAAGTTTAAAGAGTGATTTCGTTACTCTATAAATTATTTTTTCTTGATAGTTCACTTATTTGACCAGGAAACAGATTCTTTTTAGAAAATGATTTGTAATTATGATATTGATAATAAATTTGCTATAATATTAGTGACAAATTGTCTATAATAATTAGTACTAACTTATTTAGGAGTATGCTTTGAAAAAAGAAAGAGAAACTCTCACCGAGAAAGCTTATCGGATCATAAAAAATGACATTTTATATGGTAAATTTAAACAGAACGAGGTAATCAGCATCAATGCCTTGAGTGATGAACTTGGTATAAGTCGGACTCCTATTACCAATGCATTTCAAAAATTGGAATTAGAGGATTTTGTAACCGTACTTCCGAAACAGGGCGTTTTTGTAAAACCGATTACAATAACGGAAACCCGAGAAATCTATGAATTGAGGGCTGCCATAGAAACCTTTTCTGCTAAAAGAGCTTTCGACATGATTAATGAGGAAAACATTGAATGGCTAAAAGACAGTGTAAAGAAGCAAAAGAAATTTCTAGAAGATGAAAATTATCAATCCTTTATGGTAGAGGATGTGGATTTTCATAAGTACATCTTAGACATTTACAAAAATAGCAAATTTAAAAATATCATTGACAATTTATATAATAAGGCCTTGATGCTTGGAATCATCGGAAGTGAAATGGAAGGTCGAGCCATTGCAGCTATCCATGAGCATGAGCAAATCATTGAGTCACTAGAGAAAAAGGATAAGGAATCTTTTGTGACGGCTATTGAGGATAATGTCATAAATGGTTATGTCAATTTGACAGGGAATTATAAAAAATAGTAAGAGGTTGATTGTATAATGAATTCGGCTATATGAGCCGATTAAGTCCTTTCCATTAGATGAAACGTGAATTTGATTGACCTGAGGAATCCCTTTCAGAACTTACGATAGGCGCATATCCGTGTTCGTTCTTTGAATGAGGTATGAATGAAAACTAGAACGACCTTCTCCGATAATTCATTGTTTAAACGGAGCTGACGCAGTGATAATAACGTTCGTCTAGCTGACTCGAATGCTGGATTAACGAATTACATCCCCATATATTGGCTTACAACAATATTGCATTGAAGCTTCAGACCGAAGTGTCTCGGGTGTCCTCATGGTATTGCGGTCTACCTGTCTATTTCTTTCACCGATGGCTAGTCCCAGTGGAAAGACTTTCGATAAAAAAGTAAGAGACATATCTATACGCCTTCGGTTCTTGGTGGTAGTTGAGAGAACGGATAGGAGTAGATATGTCTTATTTTATATGAAATAGAGGCACTTATGAATCGAATGTGTCTATAAGGCGCCAACATTCAATAGAACCTATTTTTTTATTTGTTTGTCTGAGGATACGATAATTTATCAGTCCGTTTCCAGTGGAAATCGGGTATAATAGGGGTAGATCAGATTGGCGTAAGGAGGCACTTTTATGGCAGTTACCATTTTAATGGGCAAGGCCGGAAGCGGCAAATCGTCCCAATGTTTTAAAGAGCTGCAGGACTGGGAAGCAAGGGGCGGAAAGGCGATGCTCCTAGTCCCGGACCAGGCGACATACGGCGCTGAACGGCGGTTGGCTGAACACGCTAAAGGGCAGGGCTTTGTGGGAACACAGGTCGTCGGCTTCTCCCGACTAGCCTACAATGTGTTTCAAGAGCAAGGCCTTTCTCATGCATCGCTGTCAGAGTTGGCTCGGAAGATTATTTTACAGCGCTTGCTTCACAAGGGCGAAAAAGATTTTTCCCTCTTGCAGACGGCTGCCAGACAGCCTAATTTTGCCGATACGGCCGGTCGATTTTTAGGGGAATGCCGCTCTTTCTGTGTATCCCCGGATGACCTGCGTAAAGCGGCTGAATCTGTTTCCAGTACGACCTTATCCCATAAGCTCCAGGATATGGCTTTATTATACGAGATGTATCAGGCCTTTTTAAGCGACCATTTTGGATCAGCTGATGATACCATGACGCTATTGGCGAAGACCGTCGACAAGGATTCGTTTTTGCAGGGCGCCCGCGTTTGGGTCGATGGGTTCCAATGGTTTACGCCGCAGCAGATGAATATTTTACAACAAATCGAAGCGGTGACCGACCGATTGACCATTACCTTGACCATCGATGCCGACCACCTTTTGCAGCAGCGACGGGAAACAGCCCTCTTTCATCGGGCCTATGAGGTATACCGCGATTTACAGCGCCTCTTTCCGCATCTGGAAACGGCCGTCGTCCCGGAACAGCCACCGAAAACCTTGACGGCCTTTCAGGAGGACTTCTTCCAAGTTGTTCCGGCGGTACAGTCCCATCCGGTATCGGCCCTATCCATTTGGGAATGTCAGGATAAAGACGGTGAAATAGAAAATATTGCTCGGGAAATCCTCCGCCAGTGCCGTAAGGGGCGGCGGTTCCGCGATTTTCTTATCCTGGCTCGGTCTAGCGACATGTATCACCATCGGATGGAACGCATCTTTCGCCGTTACGGGATTCCCTGTTTCAGCGATTATCGGCGTCCCATGACCAGCCATCCGGCCGCTGAGGCCATTTCGGCACTGCTCAGCGTTTTTCGCAGCCGCTGGTCTCATGAGGCCTTGTTCCGCCTGCTTAAAAGCGACCTCTTTCCCATCAGCCGCCGAGATGTCGATGACTTGGAGAACTATTGTCTGGCCTACGGCATACAAGGCTATCATTGGCTGAGTGGAAAGGCGTGGAACTATGGCCGTCGTCATGAAGGCCAAGCCATTATTGAGGAACGCGAAGAAGTTCAGCTCCAGCGGATTCAAGCCATCTGTCAAACCGTGCGGGATATCTTGATGCCGGCTTGGGAGGCATCTCAGGAGGTACACCGCCTCCGCGATTGGTGTACCTTACTGTACCAATGGCTGCGGACCCTCGGCGTCCCGGCTGCCCTTTCTCGCTGGCAGGAAGACGATGAAGCGGCAGGGCAGACCGAAGCCGGAAAAGAGAACGAACAGGTTTGGAAGAGAATCATGGATTTTCTTACGGAAATCGTCGACTTCTGCGGCGACGATGTGACCGATATCGATGAATTTTCTCAGATTATCGAGGGCGGCTTGGCTACACTCAAATTCAGCCTCATTCCGCCGACTTTGGATCATGTAACCCTTACCTCAGTCGAACGAGGATATACGATGCAGGCACCGGTCGTCTTTTTATGCGGCGTCAACGACGGCATTTTTCCGCAGCACAGTAGTGAAGAAGGGCTGTTCAGTGATAAGGAACGGCGCAGTCTGGCTGATCTCGGCATCGTTCTCGGGCCGGGAAGCCGGTTTCGTTCCTTCCAGGAACGGTTCCTGTTCTATTTGGCAGCGACCCGGGCACAGGAAAGCTTTGTCCTTTCCTATATGGTAGCCGACGATGACGGCAGTGCTGTGGAAAAGTCGTCGTGGATTCATCAACTCTGTGATAAGGGATATGTAGAAGATATCATTCGCCGGGATGATTCGATGGATTTTTCTCAGGATGAAAAGCCGGTTTTGGCCCTGCCGGCGGGACTTCATTACTTGCCCGGTCAGCTGCGGCCGGCCTTAGCGGGGCAGGCCGTGGACGATACGTGGTGGGCCCTCTATGACTGGGCCTTTAAGCATGGCTGGCACCATCAGGCCGTACGGGCTGTCCAGGGACTCTTCCATACGAACTTACCGGTGACACTGCCGGCTAACCTCGTACGCCGCTTATTTGCACCGGACGGTGTTTTGCGCGGGTCGGTTACGAAATTTGAACAGTATCGGAACTGCCCTTTTGCGTACTTTTCCCGCTATGGACTTAATCTTGAAGAACGGCGGCGCTATCAGTTTGCCGCCCCGGACCTGGGGATGCTCGTCCATGGGGCGCTGCGCATTATCGGTGAAAAATTGCTTCGAGAAAAGAAGCAGTGGCAGGATATTCCCGATGACGAGGTGCCGGCGATTTGCCGTCAGGCGACGGATGAGCTGGCACCGCAGGTCCAGCACGACATTCTCATGTCGAATGCTTACTTTTCACAGATTAAAGAGCGACTCATCCAAACGCTGACTCGCACGGTCCGCCGTCTCTGTGCTTTCAGCGCAGCTTCGGGATTCCGGATGACGGGTCTGGAAAAATCCTTCGGCCGCCCCGGAAGTCCTTGGGAAGCCCTTCATTTTACCTTAAAAAGCGGCCTCGACGTCGTCATTACCGGTCAAATCGACCGCATCGATATGCTGCGCCAGGACGATCGTACGTATGTCGTCGTCATAGACTATAAATCGGGGCGGAAACAGCTTGATATCAGTCAAATTTTTATGGGACTGGAGCTGCAGCTGTTGACCTATATGTTTGTCGCCCTGCTCAATATTGGTGATGATGCTGTTCCGGCAGCCGTGCTCTACTGCTACGTCCGTAATGACAAAGTGTCGTTGTCGTATCGTATCGATGAGGCCGATAAAAAGAAGGCGTACGATGCTAAGGGCAAATTGACCGGATTTTACCTGAATGACGGCGACGTCATGAAACAATTGGATCGGTCCATGGAAGGATTTTCGGACTTTTTGAACTTACGATTGAAGAAAGACGGTACCTTAAGTGACTCATCGAAGACGATCTACGACGAGGCCGGTTGGAGTCACCTCCTGGCTTGGGCTTCACAGAAGCTTCAGGACTTGGCCGGCGGCATTGGTGATGGCGATATTTCCATTCGTCCGGTCATGCTGAAGCAGCAGACACCGTGTCAGTACTGTCCGTATCGAGCTGTCTGCCGCTTCGACCTTTCGATGGCCGGTAATACTTACGATGCAGCCGGCAAGGAAGATACGGATGACATGATACGGACTATTTTTGACAGAGGAGATGACGACCATGGCGTGGACTAATGAACAGCAGGCGGCTATTGACAGCCGAAAACAAACCTTGCTCCTGTCGGCGGCTGCCGGTTCGGGGAAGACGGCCGTCCTGGTCGAGCGTATGATTCGCCGCCTGTTGGATAAGACCTATCCCATTGACATTACGGAACTGTTGGTCGTTACCTTTACCAACGCCGCTGCGGCTGAAATGAGGGACCGTGTCGGTCAGGCCTTGATGAAGGCCTTGTCGGAAACGAAAGACCCGCGCATCGAACGGCAGCTGGCCTTATTGCCGTCGGCTCATATTTCGACACTTCATTCCTTCTGTCAGTACGTCATTCGCAAGTATTTCTATACTATCGACTTGGACCCGACCTTTTCCATTGCCGGTCAGGAAGAATTGAATCTCCTGCGCCGCCAAGTACTATCGGACGTCTTTTTGTCTTACTACGAAGACGAGGACCGGGCGGCTATTCTCTATCCCTTGGCCGATATGTTCGGTAGTGACCGCGGCGATGACGTCCTGATGGATACGGTAAGCCGCATGTATACCTATGCCCGCAGTTTGGCTTGGCCGGAACACTGGCTGAAAGCGTCGGCACTGGCTTATGAAACCGGTCCTGATACGACTCTCGATGACCTGCCCTGGGTACAGCCGGTAAAAGATTTTGTGCAGCGAGTTCTAAAAAAGGATATTTCCCTGTATGAACGCGCCTTGTATCATCTGAGACAGCGAGATGCTTTTTCGGCGGCTTGCGATCAGTTTTCATCGGAGCAGGAGTCGCTCAAAGCGGCTGCCGGCGAAAGTCGTTGGGACGATTTAAGATGCCGCATCAATGCCGTTGAATTTTCTCGCTTAAAGACGCTGCGCGGCTTATCGGATGACGACAAGGCCGTTTGGGAGCAGTGTAAGGCCTTGCGGGACAGTGTCAAGAAAGACGTTACGAAAACACTGCAGCCCGTCTATTTTTCGGCATCATCGGAAGACTGGCTGGACGGAATCCGTGCCATGAAGCCGATCATGGACGGTTTGGTCACGCTGACCTTGGATTTTTCCAAAGCCTTTTCGGCGGCGAAACGGGACAAGGGATGGCTCGATTTCAGTGATCTTGAACATCTGTGCTTAAAAATCCTTCTCAGTCCCGAAGCGACGCCGGATAATCCGATACGCTCGGCGGCAGCCGAAGAATTGCGCAGTCAGTATGAAGAAGTCCTCATCGACGAATATCAGGATACGAATGGCGTACAGGAATTGATTGCTCGCCTCGTTTCGTCCGATGACAATCGTTTTATGGTAGGTGATATCAAGCAGAGCATCTATCGCTTCCGCTTGGCCGATCCGACGCTGTTCATGGATAAATACCGCACGTTCAGCCGCGATGCCGAGGCCCGTCAGCGCTGCATCGACTTGGGTCGGAACTTTCGCAGTGTACCCCTCGTTCTCGATGCGGTAAACGATGTCTTTTCCCGGGCCATGACGATGGATGCAGCCGGCATGGATTATGGTGAAAGAGAGAAGCTCTACGCCGGTCGGACGGCGCCGGAAGATCCGTCTTGGCTGGGCGGCCCGACGGAAGTCGATTTAGTCGACACATCCGGTGACAATGAAGGACTGACGGCCTTTGAACAGGAAGCGCGTTTTGTGGCTTCCCGTATCCGTGAACTCTTGGAAAGCGGCAAGATGGCGGCCCGAAAAGACGGGACCTTAGAGCCCTTATCGTATCGCCATATCGTCATCCTCGTCCGGTCGATGAAAAATAAAGCCGATAAATTGATTGAGGCCCTTCAGGAACGGGGCATCCCGTCATATGCCGAGCAGCGAGGCGGCTATTTCGCCGCTGTTGAAGTCCAGGTCATGCTGGCTCTTTTACGCTGTATCGATAATCCGGAGCAGGACCTTCCCATGGCCGCCGTTTTGCGTTCACCCCTGGTCGGACTCGATGAGACGGCCTTAGCCGAATTGCGCCTTATGGGCGACGAGACGTTGTGGCAGAATTTGCCGGCCTTTTCCGCCTCCCTTGACGAGGCGGATCCGTTGAAAGAAGATATCGATGATTTTATCAGTCATTTTGAAGAATGGCGCACCTACAGTCGTCGCCAAGGCGTTGCTGAACTTATTCAGCGGCTTTATGCCGATACGGCCTACGTCGACTTCGTCGGCGCCATGCCCGGCGGTGACCTTCGTCAGGCCAACCTGAAGGCCCTCTATGACCGGGCACAGCAATACGAAGATGCCGGATTCCGCGGCCTTTTCCGCTATTTGCAGCTCATCGATAAGATGATGGAAGACGGACTCGATCTGGCGCCGGCTAAGGTCGTCAGTGAAAAAGAAGACGTCGTCCGTATCATGAGCATTCATCAGAGCAAGGGTCTCGAATTCCCCGTCGTCATCGTCGCCGACATGGGAAAAGAATTCAACCGCAAGGATCTGCAGGAACCGATTCTCTTCCACAATGAGCTGGGAATCGGCCTTAAGCAGTATGATTCGACGTGGCGAATGTTTTATCCGACCCTCATCTGGAGCGGCATTGAAGCGAAACTTCGCTGGGAAGGGACGGCCGAAGAAGAAAGGGTACTCTATGTAGCCATGACCCGGGCCCGGGATCAGCTGATCCTCATTGGGCATGATTCTAAAGCAGCCGATCATTGGGCGCGCTGGGCTGACGGACTCGATCCGGCTCAGGGCAATTCGTACTTTGATTGGGTCATGCCTACGGTAGCGGCCTATTTTGGAAACCAGGTCAATGCCGAAACTATCCGAGCCGGAGCGTTCTGGCAAGGGGACCGCTGGCAGCTTCGCATCGTCTCTTCGGAACCGGCTCCCGGTCTGACGGAAGAAGTCCTGGCCGGAGAACCTCGATTAGAGGCCCTGCGTCGCGGGGATATGACCGATACGCCTATTCCCGATTGGCTCGATCGGCAGTTGTCCTGGCAGTACGCCTTCCCTAAGGCCGTTACGACAGCTGCCAAGTTTTCTGTATCTGAAGTCAAGCGAAGGTATCATGAGCTGCAGAGTGAAGAACTGGCTGAAGAGAATGGGTTGGCCCTTTCTCCGGCCGCGATTCTTCCACCGGAGCATGAAGCTCAGAACCCCTTCGACGATCTGCCGCCCTGGCTGGCAGATGAAGGGGACGGTGTCAGCGGAGCTCAGCGCGGTACAGCACTTCACAAGGCTATGCAGTATATTACGCCGGCTGCCGATCATACAGAAGGGTCGCTTCGCCGGGAATTGGCAACCTTCGTTCGACGAGGAATCTTCAGTCCGGAAGAATCTTCACTGATATATGTTCCGGTCTTAGCTTCTTTTTGGCGGTCCTCTCTGGGACGACGGATGGCGGCCTCGCCGGTGCTGCACCGTGAATATCCTTTTACGGTTCTGTTGGCCGGAGGACCCTTGCCGGAGATCGAAGGGGGAGAACGCTTTTTGATTCAAGGCGTCATCGACTGTTTATTCCGCGAAGACGACGGCTGGGTTCTCGTCGACTATAAGTCGGACCGGTTGGAACAAGATGATGATTTTAAAGAGCGGTATGCCGTACAGCTGGCTTTGTACAAACAGGCTGTTGAGCAGATTACAGGGATTCCCGTCCGGGAAACCTATATTTATAGTTTTCATTTACAGCGTGAAATTATGATGTAAAAGGAGGTTTTCTCATGGGTGTTTTTGATGTTGTCGGGCCGGTTATGATCGGGCCCTCCAGTTCCCACACGGCAGGGGCTGCCCGCATCGGGCTCATGGCCCGAGAGATTTTGAAAGACGAGCCGAAAAAAGCCGTCATCACCGTCTACGGTTCATTTGCTAAAACGTATAAGGGCCATGGTACCGACCGGGCGCTGGTCGCCGGCCTGCTCGGCTTTTCGGCGGATGATGTCCGCCTGAGAACGTCCTTCAGCCTGGCGGAAGAGGCGGGGCTCGAAATCGATTTTCAGCGTTCTGATGCCGAAGTCCACCATCCCAATACGGTGCGCATTGCCATGACCGGGGCTTCGGGAAGGCAGGTTGAAGTCCTCGGCGTATCTCTCGGCGGCGGTAAAATTGAAATCCGTGAAATCAACCGAGCCGAAGTGGCCTTAAATGGGGAAGAACATACACTGATTACGGTTCATCGCGACCAGCCGGGCATCATTGCCCAAGCGACGACGGTCCTGGCTATCGGCCATATCAACGTATCGAATATGCGTGTATTTCGCAGTGCTAAAAATGCAACGGCCGTCATGATCGTCTGCACGGACAGTGCCGTGCCGCCGGAAATCGTTCATATGATTGAGAACATTACGGCCATCGAAAGCGTCGTGACACTGCGTCCTATTTAGGAGGAATAAAATGTATAAATATGAATACAATAGCCTTCATGACCTGCTGACTCTGGCCGAAAAAGAAGGAACGACCTTGGCCGATATCGTCGTCCGTCATGAAGTAGAGTCATCGGAAGTTTCGGAAGAAAAAGTACGGGCTATGATGGACAGCCGCCTCGATGTTTTTCAGGAATCCATCGATGCCGGTATGAACGACCCGGGAAAATCGGTCAGCGGCCTTGTCGGCGGCGATGCCCATAAATTGGCCGGGAGCACGCCGACGCTTTTGGGAGCACTGGCCCATAAAGCCGCCATCTATGCCTTGGCGGTCAGTGAGGCGAACGCCAAGATGTTTAAAATCGTCGCCTGCCCGACGGCCGGGTCCTGCGGTATCGTTCCGGCCGTCATGATGGCCGAGGCCGAAACACTGAATATTTCCCGAGAAGCCATGGTAAACGCCTTGTTTATTGCATCGGGCATCGGCGCCGTCGTGTCTCACAATGCCACCGTTGCCGGCGCCGTCGGCGGCTGTCAGGCTGAATGTGGCACGGCAGCCGCTATGGCAGCCGCAGCGGCGGCATCCATGGCTGGCGGCAGTAACGATATGATCTTACAGGCTTTTGCCCTGTGCCTGAAAAATACCTTGGGGTTGGCCTGTGACCCCGTTGCCGGATTAGTGGAAGTACCCTGCGTCAAGAGAAATGCCGTCTTTGCCGTTGAAGCGCTGGCAGCAGCTGAAATGGCGCTGGCCGGGATTCAGAGCGTTATCCCGCCGGATGAAGTCATTGCGGCTATGGCTGAAATCGGCCGAATCATGCCGGTGGCATTAAAGGAAACGTCCGACGGGGGACTCGCTCGGACGGAAACGGGGAAGGCCATTGCTGCCCGATTGGAAAAGGCGATGGAAGCATAAAAAAAACGCTTTCAGGGAGATTCGGGCCATGAAAAAAGACTGCCCATAGGCAGTCTTTCCGGCTCTTCCTGTACTACTCTTTTTCCCTTATCTCTGCTCGGTTTTGCGCAAGTGCCGGCTGTCCCTCGAGACGGCGGTAAATCATTCGGCATAGGCTGGCAGAAATGGGAGCATCCTTAGGCTGACAGGTAAATTCAACGATCAATTCAGCTTCGAAACGATTCAGTTCTACCCAGCGTACCTTCAATGTAAGTCATCCCTTTGCGGTTAATATAGTTCGGTTCGTTACTTCTTATTTTACTATACCGCCCGGCCTTTTACAAGACAGTTTGCGGCCCTCTGAGTTGACAATTTTGAGGTTTGTTGCTATGATATATCCCGTCAATTGAACAGGCGATACGGTCCGCAGGGAATCTCTCCGACAAGGAGGCTGGCGACTCTGAAACGGTTATCGTCATAATCGTGAAAGAGGGGGCTTCGCATTTGCGCCGCCCCTTTTTTGATTGCCAAAAGACGGAATATTTATGTTATAATGAAGTTGAGTATAACGCAAAGGGGGGAGATTCCATGAATACCTTACCGTTACAGACCGCCTGTCGGCCTCGATTTTTTTCCTTAACGGATACAAAAAAAATCAATGGGCTGCACCATGAATACGGACAGGCTGTCCAACAGTATTTCCACCGCCTTTTTCCTCACCGCCGCTGGCAGGTTTTTCGAGATCCCATTGGCACACCGCTGTCCATCGATGTAGAAATCCTGTACCCGACGGAGGAAGAGCCATTTTACCTGCTTCATACCATGGGCATGAGTGCGGCGCCCATGCGCTATCCGTCCGGTAACTTTGCGGCGGCGAACGAAAGCTACAGTGAATTGTGTCTCATCCTTCCGGCTCGCTGGCCTTTTCGGCGAGAGCGGGGCCTGTCACTGAATGATAAGGCGGCCTGGCCGATTTGGCTGCTCATGGAATTGGGCCGCTTTCCCCACGTTCACGACGTATGGATGGGGTATGGCTTTTTGCTGCCCAATCGGGAAAAACCGGAGTCTTTTGCTGAGGATACAGCGCTGTCCGGCATTGTCATCGTTCAGTTTGAAGGACAGCTGGGAGGCGTTAAGATGCCCGATGGGACGGCAGTGGAACTTCTCATGCCTATCCTTTTATATAAGGAGGAAATGGATCTGTGCAGCGATATTGGCATTGACAGCTTGGTCGATGCGGTTCTCGATGAATGCGGCGGTTCTTTCCTGCTCAATAAAGATCGGCCGAATATCGCCCTCGAGGACGATACGGGGCCTTAAAGAAAGGTGGATGGACGATTGTGATTACCAGTACGACGACGCTCGTTCCAGATAGTCCGGCTGCTGCCTATGATGCCTATCGTCAGGCTGCGTCCGCTGTTTTTTTGGCGGGAACGCAGGGGTTGAAATATAGAAAAGAGCATTATGAGTTGGCCGTTGATCTATCGAAGGCCGGGCTCAGCTACATTGAAGAGGAAGGCGATGAAATCGATATCGGCGCCATGACGCCCTTATGGCAGATTAAGATTTCCCCGGTCATTCAGAAACTGGCCGGTGGAGCCGTCAGCCGTGCCATCAGTGATATTGCCGATAAAGATATTCAGCGCTACGGAACTCTTGGCGGCGTTATTTCAGGGAAAGGTGCTTTTTCCGTGCTGCTGCCGATTCTCCTGTCTCTGCACGTCGACGTGCTGCTCCAGGATAAGGGGCGCATGAGTTTAGAAGATTACCTGCAGTGCCCTCCCATGGGCGAATTGGTTACGGGTATTTCCATTGCCCGAGAAGAAGTGTATACTGCTTATAAGGCCTATCGGCGGCTGCCGTCGGATGAACCTTATTTGGTTGGCGCAGCGTCACTTCGGGATGATTCATGGCGCATCGTCGTCGGCGGCCGTCCCGGAGCAGCTGCCATTGCCCGGTCAGCCAGTGATGAATTGACGGAAAAGGGCATGGCGGTTAAGGAAAATGTAGCCCACTTAGCCAGTGAAGAACTGGATTTTGGGAATTTCGGTACCTGCTCGGAAGCGGAACGGCGGAGTTTGACGATTGAAATGGTTCGCAGTCTTATTAAAGCGGCTTCGAAGGGATACAGCCGTCATATTGCAAATTAGGCGTATAAAAGGGGGTTCATTCATGTTTAAAGATAATCGTTGGCGGCGTATGCTGCAGCCTGGAATTACGGCCATTGTAGGCGCCGGCGGAAAGACGACAGTATTAGAGCGTCTCGGCACGTATGGCCACGGAGGCCATTTGCCTATGATGGTCAGCAGTATCGTTCCCATGGACAGCATGCGCGTCGATAATGTCGAGCCGTTTGACGTCATCTGCACGAAAGATGTAGAAAAGGGTGAAGCTTTTTGTGCCGAACGAATCGCAGCCGGACACGTGCCGGCCTGGTTTGCCGGTCTCGATGATCAGGACTGCTATATCGGCCTTGATCCTAAGGTCATCGATGAAATCAAACAGCGTCATCCGGCTTGGTATATCCTCATCGAGGGAGATGCCGGTCGTGATAAATGGCTCAAGGCACCCCTGGCTGACGATATCCCCCTGCCTGAAAGCTGCGATACGGTCATCGGTGTCCTCAACCTGCAAATGTTGGGCAATGTCATCAGCGGTGATAAGATAGAGGGTGTCGAAACGGCGGCGGCTATCATGGGACGTCCTTGCGGTGCCGTTATTACGCCGGCCATGTTGGCTAAGCTCATCCGGCATCCGCGCGGCTTGTTCCGCGGTACGCGCTGCACGCGCATCCTTTTCTGCACGGGTTATAATTCCGTCCAGCACCGCATGACGGAAGCGCTCCTCGACGATCTTGAAGACTTCGACCTTACGGCCAGTGTCCTGGCTGACGGCTATCGAGAAACCTGCACGATACGGCAGTATATTAATTATGATAATGTAAGAAAGAAACGGATGTAGTACGAATGAAGCAAACAGGAAGATTATTTTTTGGATGTATTTTGTGCGCTGCCCTGGTAACCTTGGGCTTTCTATTGAATGTCGACCGCGATGAAGTCATTGCTGCGGCGGAAGAGAGCCACGTCCCACCGGTGAAGGAAGTTTTTTCTTCAAAACCCGATGTGGCCTTCGTCGGCGACGATTTTTCTCTGCCTGCTGTGGATAATGATAAACCGGTTTATGATAAATATACGACTCGTCAGCGTCAGGAAAAAGGCCTTCCGACGACGTATGGCGGAGTGAGGGATTACTATTACGGCGACAACGTCGTGTACCTGACTTTCGATGACGGACCGAATGATAAGAATACGCCGCGGATCTTGGAAATCCTGAAAAAAGAAAATATAAAGGCCACCTTTTTCTTGACCGGTCAGAACGTCGTCCGTTACCCTGATGTGGTCAAGCAGATTTATCAATCCGGCAATGCCATGGGACTTCACTCCTATACCCATGATTATAAAAAAATATACCAATCGCCTAAGGCGTATATCGGTGAAATGATGGAGACCGAAGAGGCAATTTATAATATCATCGGCGTCCGGCCGATTATCTCCCGGGCACCGGGCGGAACAAAAGGGCACTTTACCGATGCTTTTTGGCCGGCTATTGAAGAACTCGGGTATGTCGAAGTTGGTTGGAATGCCTTGACCGGCGATGCTGACGGTACCGGGAAGTCTGCCGGAAAGGCCGTTGAGAATATTAAACAGCAGCTTGAACTGCGGCCGTACCTTCACCGCCATCTGGTTATCCTCATGCATGATGCCTCGGGTCATGGCGCGACGGTCGACGCTTTGCCGGCCATCATTAAGCTCTTAAAAGACCGGGGTTATACCTTCCGCGTCGTTACGACGGCTATCCCGCCGTCCTGGTAAAAGCATACATGCTATGTGTATAAAGTATGTAAAAAAACGACTGGTTAAACGATTATCTACAAGGATTCTCATATCTATACAGAGAATCCTTGTTTTTTTAGCCTTGACAACTATCTCGTTGAGGTATACAATGACGACAACGAATTTTTAAATGAGGAGATCATTATGAATATGCCATGCTTACGTCAGGCAATTGAATACGTCTTTACTTATTTTGGCTGGGGCTACCTGTATTTTAGCGCTGGCTATTTTTGGTGCGACGAATTCAATACGACTGATGTAGACATGAGGAGACTTCTATCTGTTCCCTTGAAGCCGGCTTTAGCCGGATAAGAAAGGAACGAGGGACAGGCGAGACATAAAGGCTTTTTGAAGCAGGCTCATGGGAGCCTGCTTTTTTTATTTGAAAGGGAGGAGACACGACAATGATTATTGTGTTGAAAGCAAATGCGACAAAAGAAGAAGTAAAACCATTGATTGACAGCCTCAAAGCCAAGGGACTGCAGATTGACATCAGTAAAGGTACCCGCCAGACCGTCATGGGCCTTGTCGGAAACACCGGTGTCATCGATGTCGAAAGGGTGCAAAGCTATGAATTTGTTGATAAAGTCATGCGTGTCGAAGTCCCTTACAAACGAGCCAGCCGTGCCTTTCATCCTCAGGATTCGGTCATTCCTGTCGGCAGCAGCGGTGTTTCTATCGGCGGTAAAAAATTAGCCGTCATTGCCGGTCCCTGCTCCATTGAAACACCGGAGCAGATCGAAGGCGTCGCCTGTGACGTTGCAAAATCCGGGGCAGCTGTTCTTCGCGGCGGAGCTTTTAAACCGCGGACGTCGCCGTACTCCTTCCAAGGACTCGGAAATAAGGGGCTTGATATGCTGCGTGAGGCTGGCCGCAAGGCAAAACTTCCGGTCATCACGGAAATCATGTCGGCCGATAAATTGCCGGTCTTTCTTGAAGACGGCGTCGATATCATCCAAATCGGGGCTCGTAACATGCAGAATTTCGACCTCCTGCGAGAAGTGGGCAAGACGAGAAAGCCTGTCTTATTAAAAAGAGGCCTCTGCGCGACCATCGAAGAATGGCTCATGTCGGCGGAATACATCATGGCTGAAGGCAACCGCAACGTCATCCTCTGTGAACGGGGCATTCGGACGTTTGAGACATACACCCGTAATACCCTGGATTTAAGCGCTGTCCTTGCCGTTAAAAGGCAAAGCCATTTGCCCATCGTCGTCGATCCCAGTCATGCGACGGGAAAACGCTGGATGGTTGCTGATTTAGCCAGAGCCGCCGTGGCTGCCGGTGCCGATGGGCTGATGATTGAAGTACATAATAATCCCGATAAGGCGTTGTGCGACGGTGCGCAGTCGATTACCCCGGCCATGTTTACGGAGCTCATGGATTCGCTTCGTAAATTGGCGCCCATTGTGGGACGGGAATTATAAGGAAAGCAGGGAATGTGATGGATACGGAAGCTAGTGGTTTTAATACAAATGAGACGGTGGCTATCATCGGCCTGGGCCTTATGGGCGGCTCCTTTGCCCGCGGCCTGCGGCGCATCGGAACGAAGCATATTATCGCCGTCGATCCCGATGAGAAGGCCCTTCAAAAGGCTAAACAGGAAGGGATGGTCGACGAAGTCTATACGACGGGAAGCCCCGCTTTGAAACGGGCTAAGATGATTATTTTCTGTACGGCGACGGCGGTCATGATCCGATTTTTGGCGGAACATAAGACCTTCTTTGCACCGGGGACGATCGTAACTGACGTGGCCGGCATCAAGGGCGATACGGCCGATGCCATTAAGGTCCTCCTCCCGGATGGCGTCGACTTCATCCCCGGTCATCCCATGGCCGGGCGGGAAGGGCGAGGCTATGCCATGGCCAGTGCCGACATTTTTAACAATGCCAATTACATCCTTGTGCCGATGGCAGAGAATAAGGAAAATCATCTTTTGGCCGTTACCAGTATGGCCATGGCTCTGGGCTGTGTCCATGTCGTTCGCGTATCGCCGGAAAAACACGATCGCTTCATTGCCTATACCAGCTGCCTGCCCCACGTCTTGGCGACGGCTTTGGTTAACAGTGAATCGATGGACACGATGACCAAATACTTCGTAGCCGGCAGCTTTCGCGACGGTACCCGCGTAGCCGACATCAATGCCGCTTTGTGGACCAGCCTGTTCTTAGCCAATAAAGAGAATCTCATACATGAAATCGATTGCTTCCGAAATGCTTTACATGATTTTTCGACCATGCTCTCAGCGGAAGATACGGAAGGCATGACCCGATTTTTACAGCAAGCCGCTGCGCGGAGAAGGGACTTAGTTTATGAAACACATTCACGTTGAATTAGGAAAAGATTCGTATGATATTCATATTGAAAATGGCCTGCTAGATCGGGCCGGCGACTACATCCGCAGCCTGACCAAGTCGCAGACCTTAGCCGTCATTACCGACTCCCATGTCGATGCCCTCTATGGACCGCGGTTGGAGGATTCTCTGAAGTCGGCAGGATTTCGGGTTCATCGACTGGTCTTCCCGGCCGGAGAAGAACATAAATGTGCAGAATCCCTTCTCGCCTTATACCAGTCCCTGTCCGATTCGGGAATTACCCGCAGCGACTATGTCATCGCCTTTGGCGGCGGCGTCGTCGGTGATCTAGGCGGCTTTGCAGCTGCGACCTTCTTGCGGGGCATCCCCTTTATTCAAATTCCAACGACGATCATTTCCCAGGTCGACAGCAGCGTCGGCGGAAAAGTCGGCATCGATTTGCCGAGCGGCAAGAACCAGGCCGGTAATTTTTATCAGCCCAAAGGCGTTCTTATCGACCCGGCATTGCTGCAGACCTTGCCCAAACGATTTATCCACGACGGCATGGGGGAAGTCATTAAATACGGCTGTATCCGCGATTTGGAGCTTTTTGAACTGTTAGAAAACCTCGACGATGAAACTGTTTTTGATCATTGGGAAGAAATCATCGAGCGCTGCTGTAAGAGTAAAGCCGATCTCGTCGAACGAGACGTCCTCGACATGGGGGAACGCATGATTTTAAACTTCGGCCACACCATCGGCCATGCCATCGAAGGCTGCTACGGCTTTGGCTGTTATACACACGGCGAAGGCGTCGCCGCCGGCATGTCGATGCTGACCGGCGTTACCGAGGCGATGGGCCTTACGAAAGAAGGCACGGCGATGCGGCTTCGAAAACTTCTCAGCCGCTACGGCCTGCCCGTCGACGTCGATGCCTCGGCAGCCGACCTCATCCCCTATATCAGTAATGATAAGAAGATGAGGGGCAATCACATGACGCTTATCATTTTGAAAGAAATCGGCAAGGGACGACTGCTGCCCATTGAGGCAGAGGAGTTGCCGAAATACATCCGAAAGAAGGTCGCTCCATGAATGTAACCATTAAACCACAGGCCCTGCAGGGGACGGTAGAAGCTCCGTCTTCGAAGAGCATCGGTCACCGCGACCTCATTTGCGCAGCCCTGGCAGACGGCGAGAGTCTCGTTGACAATATCTCCTTATCACAGGATATCGAGGCGACTTGCCACATCCTGAATGCCTTAGGTGCCGATATTACACCGGCGGCTTCGGTTCATCCCGGAAGATCGGCTTACCTCGTCAAAGGTGGGCTACGGAAACAGTCCGGGACTTTATCGGTCGATGCCAACGAGTCGGGGTCGACACTGCGATTCCTCGTTCCCGTCGCCGTGGTAAGCGGCAACCGCTGCACCTTTTCCGGAAGAGGCCGGCTGGCAAAAAGACCATTGACTCCGTATTATCAACTCTTTGATGAAAAAGGCCTCGCCTATGATACGACAGACGGCGGCCTGCCTTTGACGGTAGAAGGCCGTCTTACAGCCGGATCCTACGCGCTGCGAGGCGATGTGAGCTCTCAGTTCTTTACGGGACTGCTCATGACCTTGCCCCTTCTCGACGGTGATTCGCACCTTCGCAGTACGACGCCTCTTGAATCGGCAAGTTATGTCAACATGACCATCGACTGCCTGCGCCATCACGGCGTCGTCATCGATAAAGAATGGGACGGTTCTTACCGCATTGCCGGCAACCAGTCTTATCAGCCGGGTACGTATACCGTCGAAGGGGACTACTCCCAGGCAGCCTTTTGGCTCTCTGCCGGGACCTTGGGACGGGCCGTCTGCTGCCCCGGCCTTCGTCAGAACTCCTCTCAGGGCGACGAAGTCATCGTATCCCTCATCCGCGACATGGGCGGCCAAATTGAAGGTAAGACGGAATTGACGGCCTGCCCGTCGGACCTTGTCGGTCGAGTCATCGATGTGAAGGACTGCCCGGATCTGGTGCCGGTCCTGACTGTATTGGCCTCTTGTGCCAAAGGGATTACCCGCATCATCCACGCCGGTCGGGTACGCCTGAAAGAATGCGATCGCCTGCACGCCATGGCGACGGAGCTCAATAAAATCGGCGGCGACGTCGAAGAAGAAGCAGAAGGACTCATTATTCACGGCGTCGATGGCTTTACGGGCGGTACAGTCAGTGGTTGGAATGATCACCGCATCGCCATGGCACTGGCCGTCGCGTCCCAGCGCTGCAGCCGGCCCCTTCGGATTGAAGGTGCTGACTGCGTCCGTAAATCCTATCCCGACTTCTGGCAGGATTTCGAGACCTTAGGCGGTATCATTGAAAAGGAGGAAGGATAAGATGAATACCTTTGGACAGACCATCGGCCTTACGATTTTCGGGGAATCTCACGGCGCTTCCATCGGCGCCGTACTGGACGGCCTTCCGGCCGGAATGGCCATCGACTGGGAGGACGTCAGGCAGGAAATGGCCAGGCGGGCACCGGGAAAGAATAAGCTGTCGACGACGCGGTCGGAAAAAGACGCCTTTGAAATCCAAAGCGGCTTTTTTAACGGCCATACGACGGGGACGCCTTTATGTGCTATGATCCGCAACGGCGATCAGCATTCGCGGGATTACGATCAGCTGCGCCATATCATGCGGCCCGGCCATGCCGATTACTCCGGCAAGATCCGTTATGGCGGCTTCAACGACTACCGCGGCGGCGGCCACTTTTCCGGCCGGCTGACGGCGCCGTTGGTCTTTGCCGGTGCCGTCGCTTCCCAGATGTTGGCCAGTAAAGGTGTCGTCATCGGATCCCATATCCTGCGCGTGGCTGACGTCACGGATGCGAGCTTTTCGCCCCTCGGTGAATCGGCAGAAACTTTGCAGGCCTTAAAAGCGGAAACCCTTCCCGTCCTCGATAAGAAAAAGGCCGCGGCGATGGAAGAACGAATCGTAGCCGCTAAAAATGACCTCGACTCCGTCGGCGGCGTCATCGAATGTATGGTTACGGGCCTTCCGGCAGGTCTAGGCGATCCTTTTTTCGACTCCGTTGAAAGCTGCCTCAGTCACATGATGTTCTCCGTGCCTGCCGTAAAGGGCATTGAGTTTGGCGACGGCTTTTCTTTAACCGGCCTTCGCGGCTCAGAGGCCAACGATGCTTTCTATTACGACCAAGAAGGTGTGGTGAAGACCAAAACCAATCACAACGGCGGCATCAACGGCGGCATTACCAACGGCATGCCCCTCGTATTCCGCCTGGCCGTCAAGCCGACGTCATCCATCAGCCAGCAGCAGGATACGATTGATACGGATACGCAGGAAAACTGCCAACTGGTCATCAAAGGCCGCCACGATCCGTGCATCGTCCAACGGGCCGTTCCCGTCGTCGAAGCGGCAGCAGCCTGGGCCATCCTCGACGTTTGGCTGTCGACGAAAGGGCGGTGTCTGTAATGGAGGAACCTGGTGAGAAAGAACTGCGCATCGCCTGTTTCGGCCGGCCCGGTTCCTATACGGATGAAGCCATGGGGCTCTATTTCGACGATCGGGATTTTGCGGCAGCGTATTTCCCGCATTTTGAAGACGTCATCCAAGCCGTCGCTTCCCGGAAGGTCCGATACGGCGTCTTGCCGATTGAAAATTCATCGACCGGCGGAATCACCGATGTCTATGACTTCATCCATCGCTATGACTGCTGTATCGTCGGAGAGAAATACGTCAAGATAGACCATTGCCTGCTCGGCCTGCCGGGGACAACGATTGACGACCTTCGTGAAGTCTATTCCCATATTCAGGGACTGAATCAGTGCCGGGACTATCTGAAACATCATCCAAAGTGGCAGCTCCACCCTTATTTCAGCACATCGGAGAGCGCCGAAAAGGTCCGGGATATGAAAAATCCCTATATCGGGGCCATTGCCAATAAGACAGCAGCCAAGCTGTACGAATTGGACGTACTGGCAGAATCAATCAACGACAATACCCAGAACTATACTCGTTTTTTCATCATTACGGCTGACCGGGAAGAAGTGCCGGAGGCAGATAAAATCACCTTGGTCCTGACGACGCAGCATCGCCCCGGTGCCTTGTATCACGTCTTGGGCTACTTTTTCTACAACGGTATGAATATGACTCACTTGGAGTCACGGCCCCTTAAAGGGAGGCCTTTTGAATACTTTTTCCACATCGATGTCATGGGAAATCTCAGCGATCCGGCAACGGCCCGGGTACTGCATAATCTGGCAGAACACTGCAACTACTTTAAAATTCTAGGCAACTACGTATCCGACCGAGGAGGGATATAGATGAAGTTAGGCGTCATCGGAGCTAAACTGGGCCATACGGCTTCTCCGGCAATCCACGACAAACTGTTTCGCATCTTACAAGTTCAGGATAAATCTCGCTACGGCGTCTTAGAAATGGACCGCAACGACATTCCCAATGAACTGCGGCGCCTTCGCTATGAAGGCTATACCGGGGCCAACGTTACCATTCCTTATAAATTAGACGTCATGCCCTATTTGACGGATATCTCTCGGGAAGCCAGGATTATCGGCGCCGTCAATACGATTCACTTTACCGATCACGGTACCTTCGGATACAATACAGATTACTGCGGATTCGGCCGCTCTTTGGCTCATGCCGGCATCTCTGTGAAAGATAAGGAGTGCGTCGTCCTCGGTTCCGGTGGTGGAGCCCGGGCTATCATCCAATACCTCTTTGATTACGGGGCAAAATCTATCGTCGTCGTATCGCGGAGACCTCATTCAAAGACGGATTTTGAAGCCTTTACGAAACGCATCGGCGTCGAAACTATCGATTATCATACTTTTGAAACGTCTTGCCGCGGCGATATCCTGGTAAACTGCACACCTGTCGGCATGTTTCCCAATATCGACGGTTGTCCCATATCGGAATCGGCTGTGGCCAGGTTCCCGGCCGTCGTCGATATCGTATACAATCCGAAAGATACCTGCATTTTGCAGGCCGCAAAGCGCCATGGTGCCAAGACCTTAAACGGCATGTACATGCTCGTTGCCCAGGCCATAGGCTCTGAAGAAATTTGGATGGATCAGGAAATTGCCTCGACCGTTATTGAACAGATTGCAAAGGAGATGGAACATTATTATGAAAAATAAACAGAACATCATCATCATCGGTATGCCCGGCAGCGGTAAGACGACTTTCGGACGAGCTTTGGCACAGCGTCTGGGACGGGACTTTTTCGATGCCGATGACGTCATCATAGCCCAAGAAGGAAAGACGATTCCCGAACTCTTTGCCGTCAGTGAAGATTGCTTCCGCGATGCCGAAGTACGGGCCAGCAAGACGCTCGCGGCTAAAGAAGGGACGGTCGTCGCCTGCGGCGGCGGCGTCGTCAAGCGCTCGGAAAACATCGAAATCTTTAAACAGACGGGCATCGTCTTCTTCCTCGATCGCTCACCTGATGACATCGTCAGCGATGTTGACGTATCGACGCGGCCCCTCTTAAAAGACGGAAAACAGAAAGTATATGACCTTTACGACGAACGCATTGGCCTTTATCGCAATGCCGCCGATTACCGTGTTCTCAATGATAAAACCATCGAGGAAGTATTAGATTCCTTTGAAACCCTTATTGAAACGATTGAATAACTCCCGAAACAGATATCCCCTTAGGG